>JAJRUF010000116.1 GCA_024277935.1 Gammaproteobacteria bacterium | reverse complement strand
ATTTCGGCCATCACCCGCTCAGGCTCTGCCGAGGGTAAATCAATTTTATTCAATACAGGAACCACTTCAAGCCCCTGTTCAATGGCAGTATAACAATTTGCCACACTCTGAGCTTCAACACCTTGAGCCGCATCAACCACCAATAAAGCACCTTCACAGGCAGCAAGAGAGCGAGAGACCTCATACGAAAAATCAACGTGTCCGGGTGTATCAATAAAGTTCAACTGATAAGTTTCACCGTCATTAGCTTTATAATTCAAGGTAACACTTTGTGCTTTAATGGTTATACCTCGCTCCCTTTCAATATCCATGGAATCAAGAACCTGCGCCTCCATATCTCGGTCAGCTAGTCCACCGCATATCTGAATAAAGCGATCTGCCAGTGTTGATTTTCCATGATCAATATGTGCGATAATGGAGAAATTTCTTATATTTTTTTGATCCACAGTTTATTTATCTACTTTTAATGCTAGAAAAACTGGTCTACCTCTACACTATTTTAAAATAGCACTAGACTGTCCAGTTGGGAGTTTTTAACTATTTTATCAAAATCAGCTCTCCCTCGAACAACATTATTCTGAATTCTTAAAATAACACCCCCCCTTTTTAAGCATATCTTTTCTGTAGAGCTAATTTTGACTACCTCCACATACACAATAAGGCTTATTTATATGTCTTGCTTTTTAATTGTTACGAAAGGAAAACCAACCAGAATTGGGCATATTTCATTTTAACCCTAAAGTAGCTTACACTTTTTTAGTGTAAGAAAATAAGCACATCATTGTAGGATGCGCTGAGGAACGAAGCACATCAGCTAAACTTCGTTTGACGCGCCTCCTAACGTCGGCACATCCTACAGAAATATCAATACAAAAGTGTAAACTGGAAACTGAAAGGTGTCCAGAATTGATTGTCTTTTTAGCGAAAAGAATAAGGGAATCTGAAGAAACAAACTCCCTAAGTATAGATCACTTTTTAAGTTTAATGCCTTGCGCAATAAACTGAACAGCTTTAGCAGGGACTTCACCCAAGACTGTGACTTGAAAGTCACCAATAATTTTCGTCATTGATTTAACTGAGCCTAAAACTTGTAACCCAACTATAGTATCTTTGGCTTTGGTTTCTACATACACAGAAACAGATGAAAATCCATCACTTAAAAACACATGGTCAACTTGCTTACCCTCCTCTTCTCCATTCATCTGCTCAAAAAAAGCAATATGGTAATTGGAAGGGATTTGTTGTAAAACAATACCTGCTTTGTCTATCGCCAGTAACTCAGTTTGATGATCTACAATATCAAATTGTTTTTCACTGTCACCACTTTTATCTACAGTAGTCCCATTATTTACTTGAATATCCGTAAAAACCACTTGCTCAACTGTTGTTCCATGTAAATCATAAACTTCAGACTTTAAAGGTAAAAAATACACCTTATCAATCCAAATTTTTCGTTTATACCTATATTGATCTTTTGGCTCAATTAAAATAACATAGGTGGGAAGCATGGCAACAGACTCTTCATCAAGTGCCTTAAAAGAATAGACATTTTGTATTGCCACAAAATCTTCTGGTAAATCAACTATAAACGAAGCTCTTACAGGTCTATGGTTTACAAATGTTGCATTTGTTTTTTTAAAAACACAACGCACCTTACCTGCCTCTCTTATAACCTCACGCATCGGAGAATTTAGAGATAATAACCGTTCCTGCTCCTGCCCATTTTTACAGCTATGAAAGTACTTCATTGTATCAAGGCGGCCATTTTTAAAGAATGCAACAGTTCCTTGGTACTCAAGCGTTTTCATTGCTTGACTCATATTCTGCATGATTTGTTGCGCATTGACTTCTGCTGCATTTACATAAGCTGTCACTAATAACAAGCAAAAAACAATTAAAAATCGACTGAACATGTTAACTAATCCTGTCCATAACTTGCTGTGCGAACCAAGGGGTTAGTTAAAGAGCCATGAGTATACAAGTCATCATTATGAGCCTGTAAATATGCTTTGAAGCGCTCATGTTGCAATAATTGAATATTTTTTTCTTGTTCAGAAACGGGGCTTATTAATTGTGTTTCAACCGCTGCAATTTGTTGGGGTTGACTCTCTTGGTGTAAAGCACTTTGTTGAGTCATAATAATGGCAACACTCGCTACTGATGCAGCCACAGCAAAAGAAGCTTTTTGCCAAAGAGGGACAACCCTTTTTTTAACTATTTTTTTAGCTAAAAGAAAATGTGGTTCTTGCTTAAGCTGCTGATTAATATTACCCACAAAATCAATATCTGCCCTTACACCACGTTCATCTTTCAAAACTTGAGTTAATAGTTGGTATCGATTTATCTGCGCTTTTAATTCAGGTTTATTTTTAATTGCAGCTAACAATTTATCCAGCTCAGCATGATCCAATTCATCATCCAAAAACTGTGAAATAGTTAAGTTTATATTATTATTCATCTATATCAGCCTCTAATTGAGTAATGGACTCAACTTTTCATCAATAGCTTCCCTTGCTCTAAAAATACGCGAACGTACGGTTCCCACTGGACACTCCATTGCCTGGGATATTTCTTCATAACTTAAACCTTCAAATTCTCTCAGCATAATGGCCATTTTCATATCTTCAGGTAGTTTTTCAATAGCTGTTTTAACAACACTAATAATCTCATCATTCATTAATAAATATTCAGGTGTATCCATACCTTTAAGTTGCGGAGCATTTTCCACTTGCTCTGCCTCTTGTACATCAACCTGATAATCAGAATACCGTCGGCTTCGTGAAACCAAGTAGTTTTTAGCCGTATTAATCGCGATCCTATACAACCAGGTATAAAAAGCACTATCACCTCGAAAGTTAGCTAATGCTCTATATGCCTTGATAAAGGCTTCCTGAGCAACATCCTGAGCTTCACTAGGGTCTTTTACATAACGATTGACTAACTGAATAATCCGATGTTGGTATTTAATGACCAATAAATCAAAAGCCGCTTTATCTCCCTGCTGTACTCTCAGCACGAGTTCTTTATCAAGTTCAGCATTATTCCCTTTTTGTTCTTTCACTTATTTTTCTTTAGTATTTGAGTGGACAAAGTTATTCTCTATAAGTTCTATTATCACAAAAATATTACCAACATGGTAATATTCCTCAACATAATAGCTTATTTACTCTTTAAATATGTCCAATTTTAATGCCTGCGATGTTCTTATCATCGGAAGTGGTGGTTCGGGTCTTAGTCTTGCTCTTAGGCTTGCAGACCACGCAAACATATTAGTTTTATCTAAAGTCGCTTTAAATTCTGGCAGTACTTACCATGCACAAGGAGGTATTTCAGCCGTTTTAGATAAAAATGATTCCATTGAATCTCATATTAAAGATACGCTTATTGCAGGTGCCGGTTTATGTGACCCAGAAGCTGTGAGAGTTACTGTTGAACAAGGCAAAAAAAATATAGAATGGCTAAAAGAGCAAGGCGTTGAATTCACCAAAAACACATCTAAAAATGGCGATAAATCACTCCATTTAAATCGAGAGGGTGGGCATTCTCACCGTCGTATTGTGCATACAGCCGACGCTACGGGTAAAGCTCTTTCGCAAACACTGACTGAACGCGCAAAAGCCCACCCTAATATCAGGTTATTAGAAAATCATAACGCCATTGATTTAAGTACTAACAAAAAAGAAAAAAATATCTCTTTAAAAATACAGGGGGCTTATGTTTTAAATACAACTACCCATAAGGTTAAAGCTATTTCTGCAAAAGTTGTTATTTTAGCAACTGGTGGAGCAAGTAAAGTTTATCTATACTCAACCAATCCCCAAATTTCTACGGGTGATGGAATTGCTCTTGCCTGGCGAGCAGGGTGTCGAGTTGCTAATATGGAGTTTATGCAATTCCATCCAACTTGTCTTTATCATCCAAAGGAGCGTTCTTTTCTAATTAGTGAAGCCCTTCGAGGTGAAGGAGGAAAGCTTGTTTTACCCGATGGCACTTCTTTTATGCAAAAGTACCATGAAAATTTAGAGCTAGCACCAAGAGATATTGTTGCAAGAGCCATTGATAATGAAATGAAAAAAAATGGTATTGAATGTGTTTATCTAGATATTAGCCATAAGCCAGCAGACTTTATTCAACATCATTTTCCAACCATTTACCAGCAATGCCTTGCTTTAGATATTGACATTACCAAACAGCCCATCCCTGTTGTTCCTGCTGCCCATTACACCTGTGGTGGTGTAGTAACAGACCTTGATGCTCACACCGATATTATGGGTTTATATGCCATTGGGGAAGTTGCCTGCACCGGTTTACACGGTGCCAATAGAATGGCTAGTAACTCATTACTTGAGTGTCTTGTTTTTGCCGAACGAGCTGCCGTTGATATTTTGAAAAAACTCCCTGATACCCCCCCTCCCCCAGCACTTAAACAATGGGATGAATCTCAGGTAATTGAATCAGACGAAGAAATTATTGTTTCTCATAACTGGGATGAATTACGCCGGTTTATGTGGGATTATGTCGGTATTGTACGTACCAACAAACGGCTAAAAAAAGCAATGAGCAGGCTTAAGTTGCTAAAAGAAGATATTGCTGAACATTACGCTAATTATAGAGTTACAAGCGATCTATTAGAACTGCGTAATTTAGTGATTGTTGCCGAATTAATTATTCGCAGTGCGCAAATGCGCAAAGAAAGCAGGGGGCTTCATTATACTAAGGACTACCCTGAAACAGATAACACGACTCCTCCTAAAAACACCATTTTAACACCCAATAAAAAAGCATCTACTCATTAGCTATATTTTCGACCTTCATGTGACCCTCAAGTATGCTTAAAAAACTTGTTAACAGTATAAAATAGAGCGTAATAACAATGATAAAAAGCTACCGCAACCTTCTTGTACAGATACTGCTATCTTTTAGTCTAATGAGCTGTAGCAGCCAGCAACCGTTCCAATCTTTATCAACAGACTGGTCAACATGGGGCGGTGATGATGCAGGTACACGCTACAGCCCTTTAGATGAAATAAATACTAGCAATGTTCGAAATTTAAAACTGGCCTGGGCTTTCCCCACCAAAGTACCCGCAGGTCATGAAGGTGGACCACTTATTGTTGACGATATTGTCTATATTCATACTTCCTTTCCCAACCATATTTATGCTATTGACCAGCAGTCGCATCAATTTATCTGGCAGTACATTCCCCAAAAAAGTATGGATAGAACTATCTCTAGCTTATGGGGCAATCCCGTTAACCGAGGCTTAGCTTACGCGAATAATAAGATTTTTTTACAACAAGGCAATACTGTTTTAACGGCATTAAATGCAAAAACAGGTCAGCTAATATGGCAGGTTAAAAATGGTGATCCTAAACAAGGCATGAGTAACACAAATGCGCCTATTGTGGTTAAAGATACTGTTATTACTGGAATATCAGGCGGAGAATTTGGGGTTAGAGGCTTTATGGCTGCTTATGATATTAATACAGGGCAATTACGCTGGAAGGGATACAGTACAGGGTCAGATAAAGACATGCTGATAAACCCCTCTAAAACCACAACCTGGAAAAATAATAAAGTCCAAGCGGTGGGGCGTGACTCAAGTTTAAAAACATGGAAAGACCAACAATGGAAAATTGGCGGTGGCACTACTTGGGGCTGGTACAGTTATGATCCTGACTTAAACCTTATTTACTATGGGACAGGTAGTCCAGGTACATGGAACCCTATCCAAAGACCTGGGGATAATAAATGGACATCCGCTTTATGGGCGCGAAATGCGGATACTGGTGAGGTTAAATGGGTCTATCAAATGACACCACATGATGAATGGGATTACGATGGCACTAACGAATCGGTTCTAATCGATCAAACCATAAAGGGAACATTACGAAAAACCCTGGTACATTTTGATAAAAATGGCTTTGCTTATACTCTAGATCGAGAAACGGGCGAGTTATTACTAGCCAAAAAATTTGATCCAGCAGTTAACTGGGCCACTCATATTGATATTCCTTCCGGCCTACCGCAACGGGTCAAAAAGTATAGTCCCCAATATCATGGGGAGGACAATTTCACAGAGGGGATTTGCCCTTCTACTATGGGTAGTAAAGGCCAAAACCCCGTCTCTTTTTCCAAAAAAACCAAACTGTTTTATATTGCAGGTAATCATGATTGCGTGGACATAGAGCCCTTTGAAGTGAATTATACTGCAGGCCAACATTTTGGTGGCGCATCAAGATACACTACCTCAAACAAAGATAATAAAGGCTTTTTGACTGCTTGGGATGCCAGTCACGGAAAAGAAGTGTGGAGCATTCAGGAACCTCAACCAGTTTTATCGGGTACGTTGGCAACAGCTGGAGACCTGGTTTTTTATGGCACATTGGACGGTTATTTAAAAGCTGTTAATGCTAAAACAGGTGAAGAATTATTTAAATTTAAAACCCCTTCAGGAATTATTGGTAATATCAATACTTGGAAATATCAGGGCAAACAATATATCGGTGTATTTTCTGGAATAGGAGGAAACATAAAATTTTACCCGGGCATTAACTATTCTACAGCGGCATTCTCCCTACTTTCTGTTTTTGCTTTGCCAGATCCAAATAAAGCTGAAAATAATGAATTTTTAGAATCTTATCCAGTAGAACTATTTAAACTGAATACCAAGAACAACCCAAAATATGAAAAAAAATGGCAGGAAAAGTTTAACCCCGACATTTTATCCCTAGAAGTGCATAAAATAGTTGCTCAGATTGATATGATCGGTGAAGTGCATGAACGTATTACTAGTGGAGAATCAAGTCAATATGACAACTACCTAGCTCTAAAAAAATATGCATCAGTGGCTGAATTACTGGAATTAACAAAACATCCTAGCCCAGCTGTCAGAGTATACGCCTTTTGGGGGTTAACTGAGCAATCTAACATTGATCTTACCGCTCTATTTTTAGAGCATTCTTATGATAATAAAGTTGTGCCTTATCAATTAGGGTGTGAAGTTTGGTCTGTGCCCGTGGGTGATATAATGATACAAGCACTCACCCACACCCCAAGTGCAGAATTTTACAATCTCCACCCTCAAAAGAATAAGTTCTCTCCCCAAGCATTTAAAAATATAGAACAATCTTTAGTGCTTTCAAATTCACCACTTGAATCAGCCTCCGTCGCACTCACTCATATTGATCCACTACCTCAACTGTATCCAAAAATTAGAGAATTACTGGTTAAAGAGCATAAGCAAGCCGCTTTGGTCGCACTGGCAAAATACCAAAAAGAACAGGATATTTCCTTAATTTTAACCAGTACAGGTAAAAGGAATAACGCAAAAGAAGGTTTTTTATATACCTACCAAGCTATCAGCCATTTTCCCCACCCTGATTTTTTTCCGCTCCTTAAGCAATCATTTATTAATGTCAGTAAAAACCAAAAGTTTAGGCATGGCGATATGTACGGTATTTTAGGCCATTTTTACAAAGCGATTGCAGCGTATCAAAATAAGGCGGCTTTAAAACTATTAACCACACCATTGCAACTCATCAATAAATTTAGAGTTCAAGATAAAGAAAAGTACCATAAGCGCACTGTCCTAGCCGCTATCACTCAGTATATCGATCCCGTTTATACTGACTTAATGTGGCAGATGTGGAAAAAAGACCATCTACTTTCAACCGCTGTGTTTAATTATTTGGCCAAAGCATTCCCAGAAAAAACTTGGGTATTACTGCAAAAAACATTACTTTCGGTTATTAATGAGGCTAACGTGAATATTTCCTATAATGCACTCCCCGCAGACCAACGTGGCATAAAATTAGTAACGACTTTATTTAATTATTCCTTACAAAAGTCACCCACTTATGCAGAGAGCATTATTATCAATAAAATTAATAATCGAGGACCATACCTTGGCTTTTTTATAAAAAAAGCCGCTGAACTTAAAAACAAAAACTTTATCGAGCCTCTTTTAAGCCAACTCGATAAAGAACCTTTTTACAATGATCTTGCTATAGCTAAAGCTTTATTTGCTTATGCTGATCCCGCGGTTAATCAAAGAGTATTAAAAAAAATCAATCAAAACAAATTTTATAATGAAACAGAAGAGCGAATTAAATTTAAAGCTCAACTGATCAAAGCCATTGGGGAAAGCCAATGAGGTTTTTATTGATTTTTATTACAATCGTAGCTTGTTACACACCCGCTATTAAAGCGGCAATCCCTGAAAGCGAAAAAAAAGCCTTACTTGCTATCTCTGAGTTTTTATGGGATGGTTACTTAGCTGAAAAATGGTCTGATATAAAAACAAATCCTTGCCAATGGGAAGGCGTTAGCTGTGATATTCAGCAACAGCATGTGATTAAATTAGATTTCTCAGTTACGAAAACCACAGAAATAAGCCCTAAAATATCTTTATTGCCTGCATTAGAAGAATTAAATCTTATGAGTAATTACCTCACTTCTCTTCCTGCTGAAATAGGGCAATTAAAGGCATTGACCACCTTAAATTTAAGCCGAAATCAACTGCAAAAACTTCCTTCAGAAATTGGCAATCTAAGCGCTCTAAAACACCTCAATGTAAGTTACAACTTGTTGACAGAACTTCCCCCTGAAATTGGCGACTTAAAAAATCTGCAAACGCTGTATGCCAATTCAAACCAGATTATTAAAGTTCCCGATCAAATAAAAGTATTGCCTCAATTAAGTGATTTTCAATTACAGACAAATTGGCGTAGAGAGGTCTTTAATCCTGCCGAAATTTCTGAAACAATTCAGGAGATTGTCAAAAAAATTGCAGATAAAGGTATTATAAATGGAGAAGCTGTTGGTCTTTCGGGAGATAGAACTGAGCAATATGATAATTTTGTTGAATTAAAGAAGCTTGCTACTCAGACTGAATTACTGTTATTGGTTAATCACCCTAATCCTGCTGTTAGGGCTTATTCTTTTTGGGCTCTGACAGAATACCAGAATATTGACCTTTTACCCATTATTAAGAACCATTTAAATGATAACGAAACTGTTGATACAACATTTGCATGTTTAGGACAAATAAGACGAACAGGAGATTTTTTTATAAAAGCGGCCACCTCTGATTCAGGCTGGATACGGCAAAAATCTTCAAAAAAATTACCGTCCAGTCAATTGCAATCCTTAGATCGAACACTTATCCAACAACCTAATGATTTTTTTGCTCAAAATGAAGCCTTAGTAAGAATAAACCCCGACCCTGCTTTATATCCTAGAATTAGGCATTTATTAATTGATGAGCATAACCCAGCGGCATTAGTGGCTTTAGCCAAGTATAAAAAAGAACAAGATATTCCATTAATTATCAATAGTTTTCTCATACAAGGCAATATAATGCACAAGCAGTCCGAGGCTATGTAGCCATAGGGTTAGCCCATATTAACCCGACGTATACTGCTGTTCAACTTTTTCCTCACCCTGATTTTTTTCCATATCTTGAAAAAGATCTTTTTTTGTCTCTTAAAGGAGATATACACCTATTTGATGATCAATTGGAAAATTTATATCTTGCTATTGCACATTACCAAGACTTAAAAGCAATACACCTACTTACTATGCCTTTAGAGGAGGGATTATCCAAATATGAAAAAAAAGAAAATTATTTTAAAGCTCGCTTCTGTGCTGTAAAGCAAGTCAATTTAGACTATTATGAGCCACTATTATGGTCATTTTGGGAAAAACAATATACGCTTGATAACGATGTGTTTTCTTTCCTTTTAAAGAAAGATCCAGAGCGGGCATTTAACTTAACAATACAGAGCTTAAAAAATATTGAGAAAATTTTTCATATAAACTTCTTTTTATGTGGCAATGGTAGCAATAGGATTCCATTGACCAATACCTTATTAGACATGGCTTTAAAAAAACAACCTGAATGGACTGTTGACTTAATTACAAATTATATTAAATCGGGTGTTAATAGATATGAGCTAACTTCATTGATGATAAAAAAAGCAAGCGAAATTAAAGCCCCATCATTTATACCGCTTTTATTTGAACAGCTAGAGAAACAACGACAATATTATAATTACCTACCGTTAGTACGTGCTTTACTGACGTTTAAAAATGAAGAGATCAATAAAAGGTTGAAAAAAACCATTCTGACACATAAATACTTATTGGATATAAAAGAAGATGATGAGTTTAGAATGCTGTTTAAATAATATTAGAGAAAAGCTTATTGCTTTACGTCACAATATAAATCAGTAAATATTAGCAGGTGTTGGGGTCAGCAGGTGTTGGGGTCAGTTCTAACATTACAACAATTATGCTATAGTTAAACTTATGGCAAGACCTTTGAGAATAGAATATGCAGGTGCACTGTATCATACAACTTTGCGCGGCGATTGTCACGAAGATATTTATCGAGATAATGAGGGTAGAAAGCAATGGCTAGAGATATTGAGTCAGGTCTGTGACCGATTTAACTGGGTAGTACAGGAAGGAACGGGGGGGGGCTTTCTATACCATATTATATGCTTTAAACCCCTATACTTTTGTTATATTAAAATCAAAAATGTATCAGGTCTTGCCTTTGCTAAATTGTAAAATATGTTGATCTCATAACAAGACTGATAGAGAGTGTTTTTACTGCTGTTGCAGCCAATAGTAAAAGACTATAACGCGTTATCTTATGCCTATTGCCTTATGGATAATCAGCTAATGATTGTCAATACTATTGACAACTGATAATTACCGTTATACTATTCAGGCTCAAACTATCTCCACAAATACAATAGTATTGAATTTGAATCCAGGAATCCAGGAATCCAGGAATCCATTATGCGTAAAATTTCAACTACTCCCTTATTGTTTGCTTTATTCATCACATTCGTTTTTTTATCCATACAAACACCAGCCTATGCGGCTTCAGAGCATGGGGAACATTCTCAATCACAAAATCATTCAGGTTTTGAGCATTCATTTGGCTGTGGCTGGTGGAGACAATGTGGAAGCTGGTATATCGCCCCACAAAACTATAACAGTGGACAAAGTATACAAGGGGTTGATCCTGCAACCGGTGTCTTACGCCACAGCCAAAGCGATTTAGCGCCCTTAAATTCAGGTTTAGGCTTACGTCGTTTTTATCAAAGTAATGCTTTTGGAAAAAGCTGGAAACATCAGTTTGAAAGACGGTTAAATCGTTCACAACCCCTCAATTATGAACAGTATGAGGGGTTAAAATCTGCTCTTTATGTTAAGGCGAAAAAGGCCTGTCATCAGGGATGGGAAGCAATACGTGAGACGGCCTATAACGGACAATACAGCCATGCAAAAGCCCATTACCACCACGGATTATGCACGATTACAGAAAGTGGAGAGACCCTCGTTCGTCTCCCCGTTTATCATACCGGACACCACCACCATCATCATCAACATCATTTACGCACCCTCACCCGCCCCAACGGCACCGTTTATACCTTTGTAAAACATCATCACCACTGGAAAACATTAAGTAAAGTCCCTGTTCAATTAAAATACCTTCATCATCACTGGGTTTTTACCGATCTGGATGGCAGTACAGAAAAATATACAAATCACGGACGACTGCTCAGT
>JAJRUF010000115.1 GCA_024277935.1 Gammaproteobacteria bacterium | reverse complement strand
TTTGGCACGAGCTATGCACTGTACTTAAGTGACGGAAGGACAGGGAAAATTTATTGTATAAATGATCTCAAGGAATCAAAACGAAATCATTTGCTACTGTCCTTATTAAACCATGCCAAACCTAGTTGATGCCAATGATTTGTAAAGACCATCAATGGTGTTCGAGTGAAGCAGTTATGTAGCAATAAATTATATAGAGGTAATTATGTTAAAAATTATATCACCAAAAATATTAAGTTCGGCTATAGCGTTGGCTCTTGTTTCAGATATGGCATCGGCTATAACCGTTGTCGATACAACTGTATTTCCACCAGAGGCTTCGGAGACCCTTGGCATAGGAAATTGGGCGGCCGGATATTTTATGCCCAATAACCTAGGTTGCCCGAATGGCTGTGATATCACTGGAGTGAGCCTATTACTTGATGGTGCTGCCTATGACGCACTCTCACCTGTTTCCATCACAGGAATGAGACTGGAGTTATTCAGTAGTGTGGCAAATCCTTTCAGTACCATTGGATTTTCTTCTGGAAGCTCTTTATTTACCTTCACCTCTCCCAGCAATGCTCTTTTTAACGGCACTTTTGGTACAACTATCAACTTTTCTGTACCCGTACAAGATTCAACTACACCTGCACTGTTGCAACCAAACACAGGATACTGGCTTAGGCTAACAAATAATAGTCAAAGCCCTGATGTTGGATGGTTCTTTGATGGTGTTGATAGAAATGGTCAATTTTGGGAAAGTTCACAATTCGGTGATGGGTCAGGTACGCCATTTATATTTACAGTAACGGGCGATGCTCGCCCCTCAGTTGTTCCTCTTCCTGGTGCAGTTTGGATGATGGGATCTGCTCTGATTGGTTTATTGGCGGTAGGGCGTAAAAGAATATGATTGCAAGTTAAACAAATTTGAGGGATTAAACCCTTAACAGACTCTGTGTTTGCCATGCCACAGTGTTTAATAACAATAATAATGGCTTATCAATACTTTTCAAATTGTATGAAAGTAAAGGAGTTTTACCATGAAAACTAAAATAACAACATTAAGTGCAGCAATATTGGTCGGTATTTCATCAATAGCGAGCGCAAACCCACCACCAGTACCCACCATTTATAATAATGGTCCTGCTGCTCCTATATTGAATATGACCAATATGAGAGATGCAGAAAAAGCTGCTTTTGCTCTGAATGAAGCTATGCTTCAGGCAACCGAATCCCTTATTTATGTTAAAGGGTGTTCAGAGTTCACAGTGCCTATTGAAGTATATTCGCACCCAGGTAGTAACACACATTACATTGCAGACACAACTTTTGGTGGTATTGAGCTGACTGCGTTGCCGCGAACTGCAATTGCTGGTTTTGGTCAAAATATTGATATCTCACAACCTGTACAAGGCATTTTAAATGGTACGCCAGTACGAAATGTAAGAGGTAGATATACTTTTAACAGTAAAAACAACATGATGGTGGGCGAGAAAACGGGTATTCAGGTCAAGGGGCAAAACAGAAGCTTTGATCAATTTTATAGTACTGTTATCAAAGATTTCTACCACGATAACACTTTCGACGCACTAGGTGACTTCTATGTAATCAGTGATTACGGTTTACAATCATTGTCAAAATTTGGTTATCCAGTGAACAAGTGGTGGCAAAAATCTAAAGCTGTTCGTGATGATGGACAACAAGGTTGTACTGTATTTCAAAAAGACCGCTTAGTGGGTACTAGCGCATGTCGTATTACTTTAGCTACTAAAGGTGTAAGTCAACCTGATCTGTTCTGGCAAACAGGTACATTGCATGTGCAGCCAATTAAACCCAATGTAAACGAAACAGAGCTTAATAGTTGTAATGTAAATCCAATTTTTCAATTACCAACAGCACCTTAAGAGTTTTTTTGCATAACTTACCAAATACCGTCCGGCAAATGCTGGGCGGTATTTAATACAAAACCTTGAGATTTTTATGAAAAAGTACACTATTTTCTCAGTCATGTTGCTCATCTTACCAAGCCTTGTCCATGCCAATAACGCATTGACAACTCAGGAGAGAACGGCTTTTTCCTTACTTGAAAGTATCATGGACATCGTGAGCGCAAAGATTGATGCAAGTAGTTGTAATGAACAGCGAGGGCGTTATCAACTAACGCTATTTGCTACCGGGGTCGGTGGCGAACGAAGACAAAACAATAGGGTGACTGCTAATTTGCCGGATCAAGTAATTACTGTATTTGGATACCCCAAGAAATTAGCCCAAGGATATGGGGCCCTTGTATATACTGGATATGCAAACATTCCTAACTACAGTAATATTGCCACAGCATTAACGAAATACGAGGCAAGCTATACCTTTAACTCAACTAGCGAACTAGTGACAATGACTAGTAATTTAGAGCTAAGACCGCCATATTTTGCCGCCCAATTACTATATAGTACTGAAGCGATAACGAGTTTAAGTCGAGTCAATACTAGCGAGATGGCTGGTGATTATGAACCTCCTTTAGGTTGGGGAATAAGCTGGTTGTCGAATCCTGAATATCCAAAATCAAAATACTGGCAACGGTTTAAATTTAGTCAAGGTAATAACATTAATGCACGTACCTTTTTTGTTAGAGACTTATTGGCATACCGCCAGTCCTGTCGGATTAAAATTGATATCGGTGGTTATAAGGGTATGGACAATATTTCACAAGAAGGCTATCTAACTATTGATATGTCAAGCCCCCATGATCCAGTTAGCGATTGTTCGATAAAATGTTAGGTATACATATAGATTTATGGAGGCTATTTCCAATGAGGATTACCTTGCTCCTTATAGTTGTATTAATTGTGACATTGAGTTTCAGTGTAATAAATCAGGCTTCTTCTAAAGAGCTAAAAGCACCCAGTATGTTTGACAATGGTCCAGCGGTAATAACAGCGATAAAGCTGGAAGCTGATGAAGTAGTAAGTCTTGTACTTTTAGAGAGTGTGATAAGTCTTGCAAGGCTAGCCGTTCTAGCGGATGGATGCCAGGCTGTCGAGGGCAACTACTCTATTGAGCTTACTGCAGATGGAGCAAGAAATAAGCCAGAAACTAATGTTGCTAAAATTATTTCATCCGAAAATTCGGAATTAATTGTTCTTAATGCCACTATAGAAGAGCCTGATTCATACCTTGGGCAGAATATCAAAATTCACCAATCAAAAAAAAGCAAGCTGAAAGAAACACTATTCTCTGAATATACTAGTGTTGCGATCATTAATCGTGAATTAACGCTTTTATCAATGCAGAGTAATGCAAATATATTTGGTCAAAATAAGGCCTTAATTCCTTATCAAAATTTACTTATTAAGCATTTTTACCTAGAGCAGAAGCCAGGTAAAAAGAAACAATACATCATGGGCTGGGGGGAGGCTTCTTTATCGAAAGCGGGATTTCCTAGCAATCAATTCTGGGTGCGATTTAAAGCACTCAAGGCTAATGGAGGGCTTAAGCGAGTAGTTTTTCAGGAAGATCAACTGGTTGGACCATCTGCCTGCCGTATTGTTATAGATAGTACTGTCGATATAAAAAAAGAAAATAAGAAAGAAATGCAAAAAATCTTTGTCCTCAAAGGAGTGATGATTATTAGGTCTCAGTCGTACAAAAAAGACGCTACCCCCCTATTAAATGGATTTTAGTACACATAGCCGTTGAATATAAGGTTATGTAATTTAAGTTGAGGTTATTATGAAAACAGTATCATTTTTGAATGCAACAATTATTCATACCCTAAGAATATTGGCATTAATAATTTGTTTAAGCAATATCAACACTGCTAATGCCACTTCAATAATTGTAAATATTGAGGATATGGGACTACAAAATTGGGATGTTATACACAAAGAGTCATTAGGTTTTGGTAGTAGTGGCCCGGTCACTTTAAATTGGGACCCAAACAATGATTTTTTTACCGAGCTTCTTGCTTATAATTCGGGGTACTCTGGAAAAGGAGCTGCTTTTTGTTGGTACGGTGAAGCATGTGCTTTAGAGTTATTAGTATCGGAGGAAAACACCTCTATAGTGTTGGAAAGTTTTTTTCTTGGCTATTTTGGCGAGGAAGGTGTTGTTGAATATGATGTGATTGATTTAGAAACGGAGTCAAGCATTTTATATGGAGCACCAAATATTAGCGGTAGCAGTGGGTCACTTATTAGCGTGGATGCATCATCAGATGTAGGATTTCGTATTTTATTTGGGCCTGATGGGTTCAATGGAGGTATTAACAATATTGCTTATAGCTATTCATCACTTGGTCAAGGAATTACAGTTGTTCCTATACCAACTGCCGCTTTACTTTTTGGCAGTGGTTTGCTTGGGTTGATAAGTTTTGCTCACCAACCCAGGAAATCAAAAAATTTAAACCAAGAAAAAGTTAGTTATAACTTTTAATGGCAACTAGCTAAGTCAAAGCCTTACTCAATTATCTGACCTTAGAAACCTATTTATAAAACCTGAATTTTTACTGCCATGATAATAAGTGTATTAAGACTATCGGCTTGCATCTTTTGCATAATATGTGCTCTATGAATATCAACTGTACGATTACTAATATCAAGTTTTTTTGCTGTCTGTTTATTAGAGTGATTGTTAACGGTCAGTAAAAAAACTTCTTTTTCTCTAGGCGTCAAATATGAATAACGTTCATTGAGTTGTTTTTTCTCTTGGTTTTTAGGCCAATCTAAAATGATTTTTTCGACACATTCTTTTATGCGTTGCAATAGAAGTTTAGAATTAAAAGGCTTCTCAATCAAATCCACTGCACCAGCTCTAAAAGCTGTTGCAGAAATTGGAATGTCGGCATGACCACTAATAAAAATAATTGGCATCTCACATTTTTTAATTGCCAACTGCTCTTGTAATTCCAAACCATCCATATGAGGCATTCGAATATCAATTAGTATACAAGCGGGTATAGAAATATCTAATTGTTCTAAAAATGAAATAGCGGAATCAAATGTTTTAACCTTAAACCCGGCTGATTCAATTAACATGCTTAATGAATCACGAATAACAAATTCATCGTCAACCACAAAAATAGTAATATCTTGTTTATTTATTTCCATGTTTAATGGCTATTGATTGGTAAATTAAAATAGAAAGTTGTCCCCTTGCCTTCAACACTATTAAATCTTAATTTCCCACCATGGGATGCGAGTAACGACTGACAAATAGAAAGCCCCATACCCATGCCAGATGGTTTAGTGGTGAAAAAAGGAGTGAAAATTTTAGCTTTTTCCTTCGCATTAATACCAGGACCATTATCTTTAACTCTGATCTCAATGTTTTTATCGTCAACAATATAACTTTGAATAGATAATATTCGAGACTCGTTTGTAGGTTTTGTTGACAACACATCAATCGCATTCTTAATCAAATTTAATAAAACCTGCTCTATCTGTATTTCATCGACTGTAACCAGAGGAGCTGATTCTATTAAGACTAAATGGTATTCTACAGAGAACAGTTTACAGTAATCTGTTGCCAACTCCATAGCATTGCGAATCAAATCATGGATATTAACATTGGGGTTGTAGACTTGTTTAGGTGATACAAAACTTCTCATATGAGAAATAATCTTACCTGCTCTACAAGCTTGTTCTTCAGTTTTCGTTAAGACTTTTTTTAACTCATTAAGGTCTATCGTTTCGCTCTTTAGCATTTGCAAACACACATAACTGTATGTTGCTATAGCGGCTAACGGTTGATTAACTTCATGTGCAATACCCGTTGCCATTTCTCCCATTAATCCCAGTCGAGTAACATGAGCAAGCTCATCTAAATGTTTTTTAACCATTAACTCTTTATTTATTCGATCACTACAATCTCTAATCACACCTATAAAATGAGAC
>JAJRUF010000114.1 GCA_024277935.1 Gammaproteobacteria bacterium | reverse complement strand
GATTTTTTAATTGCTGATAAGCTTTCAGGCATAAACGAGGATTCAATTTTTATTTGGTCACCCGATATTCAACAGCTTAATTTATCAGCTGTTAAAGCAAGCTGGGATATTACCTCTGATAGCTTGGCTGCCTGGCTGGCAAATCAACTAAAAGCAGATGAATTGATTTTAGTTAAATCTGCTGATATACCAACAAATATTAATATCTATCAAATGCAACAACAGGGGCTTGTTGATAAGGCGTTTGATCAATTTACCAGAAACTCAAATTTCACTACCGTTTTACTAAATAAATATAGTTTTAATGAATACAACTTTACTTGATCAGCTACTGATATTCTTAAAAAAGAGCTTTGATAATATTTATTATCAAAGTCGTGAATCCCTACTAGGACACCATAAACGGGATATCGTTGTTATTCAAGTTGAGCAAACTTGCAATAGCTTAATTAATACACGCGACCAATTTGAAGATGCTTTACAGCAGTTTAAAACCCTTGTTAGCGTGAAAGAAAGCTCATTAGAGCATCGCTATAAATTATTACAAAGGCAATATGATTTTTGTAAAAATAAATCGGATGATGTCAGTCACCGGATTGCTGCGATAGAAGAGGTTAGTGGTTCTTTATTTAAAGAATGGGAAAGTGAACTGGCTGATTATAATAATCGTGCTTTACGTTCTAAAAGTCGACAGCAATTAAAAGCTTCTAAACAGCAATATACTCGATTAATAAGAACGATGCGTAAAGCTGAAAGTCGAATAAACCCTGTTTTATCGGCTTTTAAAGATCAGGTTTTATTTTTAAAACATAACCTTAATGCTCAAGCAATAGCCGCTTTACAACACGAATTTATTGAGATTGGTATTGATATTTCTCAATTAATTGAAGTTATGGAAGCGACCATCAATGAAGCGAGTCAGTTTGTATCAACTTTGGTTGAGCAAAAAGCTTTACCTTTAGCTTAGGAGTATTATGCGTATTCAATCCCTTCCTACTCAGTTGGTTAACCAAATTGCAGCGGGTGAAGTTGTAGAAAGGCCTTTTTCGGTGGTTAAAGAGTTAGTCGAAAATTGTTTTGATGCAGGGGCTACACAAATTACGCTTGATATTGAACAAGGGGGTATTCGGCTGATCAAAATTCGTGATAATGGCTGTGGTATTTTTAAGGATGATTTACCGCTCGCCTTATCCCGTCATGCTACCAGTAAAATAACCAGTCTAGATGATTTGGAACATGTTTCTAGTATGGGTTTTAGAGGCGAAGCTTTACCCAGTATTAGTTCAGTAGCACGATTAACACTAATTTCAAGAACAGCTGATGCAGAATGCGCCTGGAAGGTCAGTGCTGATGGTACAGAAAAAGATTTTGACCCTCAGCCTGACCCACACCCGCTAGGTACGACTATTGAGGTCAGAGATTTATTTTATAACACACCAGCCAGGCGTAAATTTTTAAAGACTGAAAAAACAGAATTTTCACATATTGAAAATTTGATAAAGAAAATGGCATTAAGTCGTTTTGATATTGGCTTTACCTTAAATCACAACCAACGGAAAGTGATAAACCTTAAGCCTGCTGAGTCAGAACAGGAGAAAGAAAAACGTGTTGCCAGTATTTGTGGCCCCGCTTTTATAGAAAACTCAGTTAAGATTGATTTTGTAGCATCAGGTTTACAACTAACAGGCTGGGTGGGCTTACCTACATTTTCACGTAGTCAGCAAGATATGCAGTACTTCTATGTTAATAAACGTTTAATTCGAGACCGTCTAGTTACTCATGCAGTAAAACAGGCGTATCAAGATGTTTTATTTCATGGTAGACACCCTGTTTTTGTACTGTATTTAACTTTAGACCCTGCCCTGGTTGATGTTAATGCGCATCCTGCCAAGCTTGAAGTAAGGTTTCGCGAAGGTCGGCTCGTCCATGATTTTTTATTTAAGGCTTTACACAGGTCTTTGGCTGAGTTGAGACCAGGTGAACAGCAAAATGGCGCCAGAAAAATTGAAGAATTTACCCCCTTGGCTCCTGTTGATAATGAGCCTGCTAACTCGGTACAAAATGGTGTTAGGAGCCAATCAGCAAGTTCAGTAAAGCCGCCTTTACAGTCATCACTACCGATGAATGTTGCAGAAAATATTGAAACCTATGCCAAGTTATATCCTGAAACTGATGCTAACTTAAATAATGCAGTTAGCCAATCGACTGAAGCTATGCAGCCCGAGGGAATGCCGCCTTTAGGTTATGCTGTTGCCCATTTACATGATATTTTTATTCTTTCAGAAACTGATAAAGGAATTATCTTGGTTGATGCACATGCTGCGCATGAAAGAGTCACTTATGAACGTTTAAAAAAACAATATCACCAAGGTGTTGTGCCTAGTCAACCTTTGTTGCTACCCTTAAAAATTCAAGTGAGTAGCCTTGAAGCAGATTTGGTAGAGCAAGAACATGGTTTTTTTACAGCGCTAGGCTTTGAATTAAATCGAACAGCTCCAGAGGCTATTGTTTTAAGGGCGACCCCTGCACTTTTAGGGCGCGAAGATATGGATGCCCTGATACGTGATATTTTAGCGGATATTATTTCTCATGGTATGAGCCAGCGAGTGTTGGAGAAATCAAATGAAATATTGGCAACCATGGCTTGCCACGGTTCAGTTCGAGCAAAACGGAAATTAACAGTTGCAGAAATGAATGCTTTATTAAGAGATATGGAGCAAACAGAAAGAATAGGGCAGTGTAATCATGGACGGCCTACCTGGGTTGAGTTAAGTACCGCTGATTTAGATAAGTTTTTTCTGCGAGGACAATAATGAATGATAGCCCATTGCCACCCGTTATTTTCCTGATGGGGCCAACTGCCTCAGGTAAAACTGAGTTAGCGGTGCAATTAGCGCACAAAATTAATGCAGAAATTATTAGTGTGGATTCTGTTTTAGTATACAAAGGTATGGATATTGGGACTGCGAAACCGACGCTCGCAGAAAGACAAGGTATTCCACATCATTTAATTGATATTCTTGATCCTGCTCAAGCTTATTCTACCGGGCAGTTTAGAAAATCTGCCTTAGCGTTAATGAGCGATATTAAGCAGAGAAAAAAAATACCTATCTTGACAGGAGGCACTATGCTATATTTTAATGCACTAATTAACGGCCTTGCTGAGTTACCGGAAGCGGATCCTGAAATAAGAAAAACACTTGATCTTGAGTTGGCAGAAAAAGGAAAGCAAGCCATGCATGACCAGCTTAAAAGCATAGATCCTGAGTCTGCTAGAAGAATTCACCCCAATGACCCCCAGCGAGTACAAAGGGCATTGGAGGTGTTTCAAATTAGTGGAAAACCTATTTCTCAATTTTTTAAAGAAGCTCAACAAAATACAGTTCCATATAACGCAATAAAGGTAATTGTTTCGCCTGAAACTAGGCAGTTATTACATGCTAAAATAGCACGGCGGTTTAACATGATGGTGGAAAAAGGCTTGCTTAATGAAGTAAGCACTTTATACAACCGGGGTGATTTAAACGCTGATTTACCTGCAATTAGGGCTGTTGGATATCGGCAAGCCTGGTCATATTTAGCTGGTGAGTATAATTTAGATACAATGATAGAAAAAGGTATTATTGCCACTAGACAGCTAGCAAAACGGCAGTTTACCTGGCTACGTAGAGAAACAGATGCATTACAGTTTGATTCGGCCGAAAGCAATTTAGTTGAAAATGTTTTTGATAAAATAAAGCAGCAACTTTAAATTATTTTAGCATCTTGAATTACAATAATTTATCCCAATATCTTTATCTACTTAATGTATAAAACTCAATTTAATGGCAGATTTGTTGGAATACAGGAATAATAATAAGGAGAAATAGGATGTCAAAAGTACAAAATTTACAAGATAATTTTCTTAATACCTTAAGAAAAGAGCATACGCCAGTATCTATATTTTTGGTCAATGGTATAAAGTTACAAGGTCGAGTTGATTCTTTTGATCAATATGTCATTATGCTAAAAAATACAATCAACCAAATGGTTTATAAGCATGCTGTATCAACCATAGTACCTGGGAAACCCATTAAACTTGCTCGGGAGAATGAGAATCTTGAAGATTAAAGCTGGAGTATTAGTTGTTTGACCGTCCTGATTCAGGTGAACGAGTTATTCTTGCTCATCTAACGTTGCGTGCAGGTCAGGAAGACTTGTATGAATTAAAAGAGCTGGCTAAAACAACAGGTGCTGAACCTGTTCATGTTGTAACGGGTACAAGACAAAGGCCTGATCCCAAGTTTTTTGTAGGCGGTGGAAAACTAGAAGAAATAAAGACTGAGATTGATTTACATGAAGCTGATATTGTTTTGGTCAATCATGTGT
>JAJRUF010000113.1 GCA_024277935.1 Gammaproteobacteria bacterium | reverse complement strand
TCTAACCAACTGAACTACCGCTCCAAAGTCTGGTGGGTGCTGAGGGGATCGAACCCCCGACCCTCGCCTTGTAAGGGCGATGCTCTCCCAGCTGAGCTAAGCACCCGACTAAAGAAGCCTAGTTTACAGCATCTTTTAAAGTTTTACCAGCTTTAAATGAAGGTATTTTTGCAGCTTTAATAGTAATCTCTGCTCCAGTCTGAGGGTTACGACCTTTGCGTTCAGCTCTTTCTTTTACAGAAAAAGTACCAAATCCAACTAAAGCAACAGGGTCGCCATTAGTTAAAGCTTCAGTAACTGAAGCTAAAAAGCCATCTAAAGCCCGACCTGCATCTGCTTTAGTTAATTCTGATTTGTCAGCAATAGCGTCAATAAGTTCCGATTTATTCATTATTCCCCCTTAGGAATTAAAGTGATGGTGTTTCTAATACACTTCGTGCGATCACAATGACGAAGCAAAAATAAAAGTTAATTGAGTTTTAATCATAGTTGTTATAACAAAAAAAACAAGCCCATAAAATGGACAATCATTTATATCAACAGCAACAAACAAGTGTCAAGCTAAACAGCTAACCCTTCACCAATATTTACCGGTTTTTTTGTTACATATCAATAAATCCTACCCAAGGAGAGTGTACGAGAAAGAAAACGTGTAGTAAATTTTCTATTCTTGGACAAGCTCTTAGTGAGCCACAATCTTATTTTCTTTGTTTTTACCTGTTTTTGAATCGATAGCTTTTTTTTCCTTATCCTCGTCAACAGGTACAGGCATGTACTGCAAAGCATACTCTAACACCTCATCTATCCAATGAACAGGCTTAATGTCTAAATTTTGCTTAATATTTTCAGGTATTTCAACCAAATCCTTTTCATTTTGTGAAGGTATTAATACCGTTGTTATCCCTCCTCTATGAGCAGCCAATAACTTTTCCTTAAGCCCCCCTATTGGCAAAACCTCCCCTCTTAAGGTTATTTCCCCTGTCATTGCCACATTAGCTCGCACAGGAATTTTTGTTAATGCTGAGATAATGGCTGTACACATT
This sequence comes from Gammaproteobacteria bacterium, assembly GCA_024277935.1. Lineage (GTDB taxonomy): Bacteria > Pseudomonadota > Gammaproteobacteria > Methylococcales > Methylomonadaceae > QPIN01. Next base: position 20,944 of record JAJRUF010000113.1, on the reverse strand, counting down.
CCTATTCCAGCACTTGGGCCATCTTTTGGCGTTGCGCCTTCTGGCACATGGATATGAATATCATTTTCTTGAAAGATCGCATCATCAATCCCTAGCACCTGCGCTCGGCTTCTCACAACGGTTACAGCAGCCTCAATGGATTCCTTCATGACATCGCCCAACTTACCTGTTGCTAATTGCTTACCTTTTCCTGGCATAACAGCTGTCTCTATTGTTAACAGCTCACCACCTACTTCAGTCCAGGCCAAACCCGTTACCTGTCCTATTTGGTCTTGCTCTTCCGCTAAACCATAACTAAAACGCTTAACACCTAAATACTCAGATAAATTTTCTTCATTAACAGTCACCTTGGCTTTACTAGAGCTTAACAATAGGCCTTTAACAACTTTACGGCAAATCTTTGAAATTTCTCGTTCTAAGCCTCGAACCCCGGCCTCACGGGTATAAAATCTGATAATGCTTTTTATTGCTGATTCAGAAATATTAATTTCAGTGCTTTTTAAGCCATTATTTTCTAACTGTTTTGAAAGCAAAAAACGAGAAGCTATATTGATTTTTTCATCTTCAGTATATCCAGGCAATCGAATAACTTCCATTCTATCCTGTAAAGCGGAAGGAATATTCATGGTATTTGCAGTGGCTACAAACATAACATCTGACAAATCAAAATCTACTTCCAAATAATGATCTGCAAAGGTATGGTTTTGCTCAGGATCCAAAACTTCTAATAAAGCGGACGCCGGGTCACCCCGAAAGTCTGCCGCCATTTTATCTATTTCATCTAACAAAAACATTGGGTTTCTGGTTTTTATTTTAGACAAGTTTTGTAATATTTTTCCTGGCATAGAACCTATATAAGTGCGTCTATGCCCTCTAATTTCAGCTTCATCTCTAACGCCACCTAAAGCCATGCGCACATATTTTCGGTTTGTGGCTCTTGCAATAGACTGCCCCAGAGAAGTTTTACCTACACCAGGAGGACCCACTAAACATAAAATAGGGCCTTTTAACTTTTTGACGCGTTGTGTAACCGCCAAGTATTCAAGAATTCTTTCTTTTACTTTTTCTAAACCGTAATGTTCAGCCTCTAACACCTCTTCCGCAACTTTTAAATCATGTCGAACTTTTGTTTTCTTCTTCCATGGTACACCTATCATCCAGTCAATATAATTTCTTACCACTGTTGCTTCTGCCGACATAGGCGACATCATTTTTAACTTATTTAATTCTGCATCTGCTTTTACTTTTGCATCTTTCGACATGCCAGCGGCATTAATTTTCTTTTCTAGCGTTTCAAGTTCATTGGCTGCATCATCCATATCACCTAATTCTTTCTGAATCGCTTTCATCTGCTCATTCAGATAATATTCCCTTTGATTCTTCTCCATTTGTTTTTTAACACGACCGCGAATACGCTTTTCCATTTCAAGCAGATCGTTCTCACCTTCCATTAAGGTCATCAAGCTCTCTAAGCGTTGAGCAATATCATCCATTTCCAGCATTTGCTGTTTTTCTTCAACCTTTAGTGTCATATGTGCAGCAATGGTATCTGCCAAACGACTGAGATCATCAATTCCTGCCAATGAATTTAAAACTTCAGGTGGGATTTTATTGTTAAGCTTTACATATTGATCAAAAGAACTAATTGCCGTACGTTGTAAAACTTCTTGTTCTTGTTCCGATATTTTAACTTTATCAACAATATCAGATACAGCCGCAGAAAAATATCCATTAACTTCTTGATACTGATTAACCTTACACCGCTTTTCCCCTTCAACTAAAATTTTAACCGTTCCATCAGGTAATTTTAGCAACTGCAATATATTAGCTAAAGTACCGGCTGAATATAAATTCTCAAATTCAGGCTCATCAATATCAGCCTCTTTCTGTGCCACTAAAAGCAATTGCTTGTCATCTCTCATAGCTGCTTCAATAGCATCTATGGATTTATCCCTACCTACAAAAAGAGGAATCACCATATGGGGGTAAACCACTACATCTCTAAGTGGTAAAACAGGCGTTAATTCATTTATATTACTTAAATCTGTCAGCTCTTCCATCAAAGGAACCTTTATATATTCGTACTATGATTAGTGTATATGGGGGGGGATTTTAAAATATCAAGAGAAAGGAAGCGGCATATATTTTTCACATAAAAAAGGAGTCTTATCTTTAAGACTCCTTGTTATTATTACTAATGTTTAAATCCTATGCTTTTTTTTGTTCAACATCCTGATAAACCAAAATAGGCTCTGAGGCGCCCAAAATAGTACTCTCATCTACTACAACTTTACTAATGTTTTCTGTAGAAGGTATTTCATACATGGTATCAAGAAGAATATTTTCAACAATCGTTCTTAAGCCTCTAGCCCCTGTTTTTCTTTCCATAGATTTGCGTGCAATGGCTAATAATGAGTCTTCTCTAAACTCAAGCTCAGCACCTTCCATCTCAAATAAATACTGATACTGCTTTATCAATGCATTCCTTGGCTTGGTTAAAATTTCAACCAGCGCTTCTTCATCCAACTCTTCCAGCGTTGCCACAACGGGTAATCTGCCTACAAATTCAGGTATTAGCCCATACCTAATCAAATCTTCAGCTTCAATCTGAGAAAAAAGTTCTCCTACATTTTTAGCTTCATCTTTAGTTTTTACTTCAGCAGAAAAGCCTATACCCCCTTTTTCAGTTCGGTCTTTAATAACTTTATCCAAACCAGCAAAAGCTCCGCCTACTATAAACAAAATATTAGCGGTATTAACTTGTAAAAATTCTTGCTGCGGGTGCTTTCTTCCACCCTGTGGAGGGATTGAAGCAACAGTACCTTCAATTAACTTTAATAAGGCTTGTTGCACACCTTCACCTGAAACATCTCGAGTGATTGATGGGTTTTCAGATTTTCTGGTAATTTTATCAATTTCATCAATATAAACAATACCCGTCTCAGCTTTCTCTACATCATAATCACATTTTTGCAGTATTTTTTGGATAATATTTTCAACATCCTCCCCTACATACCCTGCTTCTGTTAATGTAGTGGCATCAGCAATCGTAAAAGGAACATCTAACAGTCGTGCCAATGTTTCAGCAAGCAATGTTTTACCTGACCCTGTAGGGCCTATCAATAAAATATTTGATTTAGAGAGTTCAATATTGCCTTTTTTACTATTACTGCGTAAGCGCTTATAGTGATTATAAACGGCTACTGATAACATTTTTTTTGCGCTTTCTTGCCCTATAACATATTCATCAAGCTCAGCCTTTATTTCTTTAGGTTTGGGCAACCTTTCTTCACCAGGCTCACCATCACCTCCTTCTAACTCTTCCCTGATAATATCATTACACAACTCCACACATTCATCACAAACATATACAGTGGGTCCGGCTATTAGTTTCCTTACTTCATCCTGGCTTTTTCCACAAAATGAACAATACAGTAATTTCTCTTCATCTTTACTGCCTTTTTTGCCTTTACTCATCAATTAAGCCCTCACGCCATAGAACAACAAACTAAACCATGTTTCGAAAATTAAAAATAGTGATACTACTTATTTTCTTCTAATATTCTACTTGTTAATACTTTGTCAATTAAACCATATTCCACAGCATCTTGCGCACTTAAAAAATTATCCCTATCTGTGTCTTTTTGAATGACTTCAGCATCCTTCCCTGTATGAAAAGACAAAATATTATTTAATTTTTCTCGGATCAATAGAATTTCTTTTGCATGGATATCAATATCCGATGCCTGACCTTGAAACCCTCCCAATGGCTGGTGAATCATAATCCGCGAATGGGGCAAACTAAATCGTTTGCCTTTTGCACCTGCAGTTAACAATAAAGACCCCATACTTGCAGCTTGCCCAATACACATAGTACTCACATCCGCCTTGATAAATTGCATAGTATCGTAGATTGCCATCCCCGCAGTAACCGACCCACCAGGAGAGTTGATATACAAATGAATATCTTTATCAGGGTTTTCAGACTCAAGAAATAATAGTTGAGCAACCACAAGGTTAGCCATGTAATCCTCTACCTGACCCACCAAAAAGATAACACGTTCTTTTAATAAACGTGAATATATATCAAATGAGCGCTCACCTCTAGCAGTCTGCTCAATTACCATTGGCACTAATCCACCCGCAGTCTGCGGAGAAACAAGTGATGACTTTAAGTCATTATATTGATTCATATTTAACCTTGTAATTTTCTCGTAATTATTGCTGTTGTTTTTCCATAGCATCATTAAAGTTAACCGTTTCTTCAGAAACTCTAGCTTGAGCAACGACCCAATCAACTGTTTGGTCTTCTAAAACCATTTGCTTCACTTCATTTAAACGACTTTCATCCGCATAATACCATTCAAGAACATCTTCAGGCCTCTCATAACTACTTGCCATATCCTCAATCGTTGATTTAACTTTAGCATCATCAACTTTAATATCATTCTCTCTAATAATTTCACCTAGAATCAAACCTAGAGCGACCCTACGCTTAGCTTGAGCTTCAAACATTTCTTTTGGTAAATCAAGATCTTCAACCTTTAACCCTTGCTGTTTTGCATTAGCCTCATAAGGTTTTCTTACATTTTTAATTTCTTCATCAACCAATACGTTCGGAATAGCAATCTGTAGCGTTTCATACAAAGCATCCATCACAGCATTTTTCAACTTATCTTTTAAGGCTAAAACCAACTCTCTTTCCATATTGGCTTTAACATCAGCATTAAAAGAGCTTAAAGAACCGTCTTCCACTCCATAAGCCTTAATAAAGTCACCATCAATTTCTGGCAAAGAAGCATGTTCCACTTTAGAGACTTTAATATCAAATGTAGCAGATTTTCCAGCTAATTTTTCATTCCCATATTCTTCTGGGAAAGTAAGCTCAAACGATTTATCTGTTCCCGCCGTTAGACCAATCAATTCACCCTCAAAACCAGGAATCATTTTTCCAGCACCAATCTCAACCACATAGTCTTCGACTTTACCGTCTGTAAAGTTTTCACCCTCACACACACCAGAAAAACTTACAGTAACACGATCACCTTTTTCAGCAGAACCCTCCACCTCTGTCCATTCTTTTTTTTGTTCTCTTAGTTTTGCAACCATAGCATCTTGATCTGCTTGCTCTACTGTTGCAACAAGTTTCTTTATCTGCAAGCCAGAAATTCCTTCCAGAGATATCTCAGGGTAAACCTCAAATTCTGCCGTATACTCAAACCCTTCTTCTTTATTCGCAGAATCAATATGCGGATAACCTGCAGGGTTTATCTGTTCTTTTTGTAATGCCTCAACATAGGTTGACTGAATTAAGTCTCCCATCACTTCACCTCTGACTCGCTCACCATGCATTTTCTTAACAACACGAACAGGAACTTTCCCAGGGCGAAAACCATCGACTTTAATTTCACGGGCTAGCGACTTAAAACGAATATCCATTTTTTCCTGAATCATTTCCTCAGGCAGACTAACAGTCATCTTACGGCTTAATTCCGATGTCTTTTCGACAGAAACTTGCATTACTTTACCTCAAACTATGTGTGATGTTTATATACCGATATGACGGTAATCCTTATACTCGTCCAATTTTTATCTAAAACTTATTCTCACTAAAAACAGAGAAATTAAAATATAAATTTTGTAACTTGAACTTTTTGAGAAGTTAACGATGACTATCGCCAACTATAATAAATCAATGTGGTGCGAGCGGAGAGACTTGAACTCTCACATCAAAAGATACTGGTACCTAAAACCAGCGCGTCTACCAATTCCGCCACGCTCGCGTACATCGAGCTGAGTATTATAACTATTCCGATTAAAAACACAAGCCTTTAATCAAAAAATAATGAGATAACACTTAAGTACAGTTTTTTAACCAGGAGGCCAAGTCATTTGTCGCCCACCTAATAAATGCATATGCAAATGAAACACTTCTTGTCCGCCATTTTTATTGCAATTAAAAACTGTTCTATAGCCGGCTTCTGCTAAACCTTCTTGCTTAGCCAAATCTACTGCTGTTTTTAATAAATGACTCGCCAAATCAGCATCTTCCAAGTCATTTAAAGTTTCCACATGCTTTTTAGGAATAATTAACAGGTGAACAGGTGCCTGCGGGTTAATATCCCTAAAAGCTAGAACAGCATCGTCTTGGTGGACCACATCAGGCTTAATTTCACCCGCCACCATTTTACAGAATAAACATTCACTCATTTTACCCACCTATAAGGCAACTCACAACAAATAACCCACTCACCTTGTAAATCAAGCCATTTCTCTTCTACCGCTAAAAGCATGCGCTAGAGTTCCACTATCAATAAACTCAAGCTCCCCCCCCATAGGAACACCATGAGCAATCCTACTCGCCCGTATATTATGCTTTTTAGCAAGCTCTGCAATAAAATAAGCAGTAGCCTCACCTTCCACGGTAGAATTAGTTGCTAAAATAATTTCTTTAACTTCACCTTGTGCAAAGCGTTGTTGCAGTAATTCAGTGCCTATATCATCTGGTCCAACTCCGTCCAATGGTGATAAGCGACCATGTAACACAAAATACAAACCTTTATAAACTGTCGCCTGATCAACCACCCACACATCAGCAGGACTTTCTACAACACATAAGATAGAGCCATCCCTTAATGGCTGAGAGCAAATATTACAAATATCTGTATCTGTTAAAGTCCTGCACATTTGGCAATAAGCTATTTCATCCACTGCACGCAATAAGCTATTAGCAAGCTGCTTTGCACCCTCTCGGTCTCGTTGTAATAAATGAAAAGCCATTCGCTGAGCAGACTTAGGCCCCACTCCGGGCAAGCAGCATAAATTCTGGATTAATTGTCCTAACAATCCATTTTTTTGCATTAGAATGGCATCTGAAAACCAGGGGGCAACGGTAATCCTGAAGTAACTTCAGCCATTTTTTCTTTTTTCATTTTAGAGACCTTATGTACAGCATCGTTAAAGGCAGCTGCAACTAAGTCTTCCAACATATCTTTATCATCACCTATCAAAGATTTATCTATTGTCACCTTTCTAACTTCGCGCTTTCCAGTCATGATGATTGAAACTAACCCACCACCAGATTCCCCCTGTGTTTGCATCGCAGCCAGCTCATCCTGTGCTTTTTTCATATCTTCCTGCATTTTTTGGGCTTGTTGCATAATATTACCCAGTCCGTTCTTCATATTTTATTCACCTCTATTTATTATTACCCGAAATTGGCTCTATAGTACCCGGCATAACTCTAGCCTCAAAATTATCCTTCAATGCTTGAACACCTTCATCAGCATTAATCGAATCTACAGCATTTTGCTGCTTATCCTCTTGCTTCTTTGTTATCTGTTGAGCCGGTGTTACATTACTTGTTTCTTCCGCCTTAATATGTAACTTAATCGGCTTTCCACAATATTTTTGCAATGCTTGTTGCAGTTTGTCTTGTGCTCGAGAACTGATTAACTGACTATGACCTGATGTCAGGATTAAATAACATGCCTTATCATCCATAGAGTCAAGCACACAGTTATTTGCAAGTTCCCTCGTCATCCCCCCCACCTTCATGGAAACAACTATTTCAGCCCACTCACCTACTTCACTGTTATTTTTCTTAATCCCCGACCGATTTTCTTGAACTTCTGCAACCTTACCCAGAGAGTCGAGTTGTTGGTATTTATTTGTATTTACTGGGATTGGCTTGTTACGCACAACAGAAGGAAGGTCAGCTTCTATGCTTTTATTGTCGGGTTTAAATGCCAACATTCTCAGCATAACCATTTCAAACCCACTACGCGGATCAGGTGCTAGTTCTAAATCTCGCTGACCAAGCAAAGCTATTTGATAAAATAGTTGCACATCCTCAACAAAAAGGCTTTCTGCCAATTGCTTAATGCTGCCTGATTCAAATTGACTATCAGTAAAGCCAGGTATTACTTGAGCCAGTGCCACTCGGTGCAACACCCTTAAAATTTGCTGTAGAACTTCTGAAAAATCAGGTGTCAACGCTGAAATATCTGCAATTTTCTGCAATACCCCAGCAGCATCTCCTTCAACTAATGCCAGCAAAATATCATCTACAGGCTGCTGGGCAACAGTCCCTAGCATATTAGTAACGGTCTCCATTCTAACCTCGCCATCACCAAATGCAATAGCTTGATCCAGCAAACTTAAGCCATCTCGCATACTACCATCAGCTGAACGCGCCAATAACTTTAATGCATCAGCTTCATATACCAGCTTTTCTTCGCCTAAAATAAAGCTCATTTGCTGATCAATCTGCTCAGGTAGCAAGCGCTTTAAATTAAACTGTAAACAACGCGATAAAACGGTAACAGGGATTTTTTGTGGATCGGTTGTTGCCAGTAAAAATTTAACATGTGGCGGAGGCTCTTCTAATGTTTTAAGCAAAGCATTAAAACTATGCCCTGAGAGCATGTGCACTTCATCAATTAAATAGACTTTATATTTACCTTGATTAGGTGCATATTGTGCGTTATCTAATAAATCACGAGTATCTTCAACTTTTGTTCTTGAGGCTGCATCAACTTCAATCAAATCTAAAAATCGTCCCTCATCAAAAGCAACACAGACCTCACATTGCCCACACGGGTTCGATTCAATTAGATTTTCACAGTTTATTGCTTTAGCAAAAATTCTTGCTACTGTGGTTTTTCCAACTCCCCGAGTACCTGTAAACAAATACGCATGATGTAGCCTGTTATGCTGCAAAGCATGACTAAGCGACTGGCTAACATGCTCTTGACCAACTAGCTGGGTAAAATTTTGAGGGCGCCATTTTCTGGCTAAAACCTGATAAGCCATTAGAGACTCTTGAGGAAAATAAAGGTTGGGCGGAAACTGTGCCAGCCACATCTCGGCACACGAATCTGCTGCTACCGTTGCTCCCTTCCGGGCCTGGCGGAGTTTACAGCGTATCGTTGCGAGAGGACCGACACAGTAACCATAATGTTTTCAGCCTGCGACTGAAAGAAGAGGCATTATGCTTGAGGTTCTTTAATAATGCAATAGATTTTTTAAAATTTATGGCAAATAAATTTGCCAGCACATACCGCCCAATTCCTCTGAACTTTCGGCAATTAACTTTCCGCCTAATAACTCTGTCAATTCATTCACTACAGCCATACCAATCCCATGCCCATGTATATTTTCATCAACCCTAACACCTCGCTGCAAAACTTCATGTATCTTATCATCAGGAATTCCTGGGCCATCATCTTCAACTTGAAAAAGAAATGAAAAACCCTCATCTTCGCCTCTCTTTAACTGAATTAAGTTTACATATACATTTTTTTTACACCACTTGGCCGCATTGTCTAATAAATTACCCGCAATTTCATAAACATCTCCCTCTTGGCAATACATCGTACAGCCCACATCATACTCAAAGGAAAAAATAACCTCCTTTTCCCAGTAAACCTTTTTCAAAGAGATAATTATTTTCTCTACCACCAAAGAAACATCAACTTTTCCTGTTAATTTTTGTTGCCCTTTAGCCGCGGCCTTTTGTAATTGGTATTCAACAATCTCATTCATCCTAGAAATTTGCTCAGCCACCTGCCCCTTATTAACAGTTTTAGGCTCTATACATCCTCTTAAAATAGCTAATGGAGTTTTTAAGCTATGCGCTAGATCAGCCAAAGTATTGCGGTACCGCTCTAAATGAGCGCGTTCACTACTCACCAAAGCATTTAAATTCCCTACCACACCCTCTAACTCACTTGGATACTGGCCATCTAACCGCGTTTTTCTACCGGCCTCTATAGCCTCCAGATCAGTGACAATACCTCTTAAAGGTTTTAAGCTCCACCTCAATACTAAAAACTGTATTAAAACCAATAAAATAGCGGTAAAAAACAACCAAGACCTCAATGTTAGCCTAAATCTATCAACCTGCTTATCAACAAATACTCCTTCTTCCGCAACAGAAAAAACATAATACTGTTCAAACCCGTCTTTATTTTCCCAAATTACTGCATAATGAAGAACAAAGCGACCTTTTGTATCTTTAACAAACTTGGACTCTCCTGGTTTTAATTGCTCAAAAGTAGGAAAAGTCATTCCAACAGCTGATGGAGAGCGCCAGACAAAGATATTGTTAACTTGAGTGATTGTGGCATACAAGCCAGATCCTGGGTTGGAAAAACGAGGTTCTCTTAAAGTGTCAGGCATACTCAGTTCCAACATATCTGTTAGTTCAGCCACTGAAATAAGAGAATAAATATGTATTTGAAGTTTTTCTTTTAAAGCTTGCTCAGCACTTTCTTTAAACCCTTGCTCTAAGATAAGTGACACTAAAGCAAAAAAAGCAGTTAGCACAATAGCAGCCGAAACTAAAAGCCGAAAACTTAAGGAGTTTGTCTTCACTGTTTAGCTATTCGACATCAGCAGGAATACGATATCCCCTACCTCTTAGTGTTTCAATAGGTTTGGTGCTTCCTTGAGGATCAATTTTCTTTCGTAATCGTCCAATAAAAACCTCGATCACATTACTATCCCGATCAAAGTCTTCATCATAAATATGCTCAGTCAAAACTGTTTTAGAAACCACTTCACCTTTACGAAACAACAAGTACTCTAATACTTTATATTCATAAGCGGTTAGCTCAACCTTTTTAGCATCGACCGTTACAATTTGCGCCAAGCTATCCAGTTTAATATTGGCAAATGAAAGGATAGGCTGAGCCTCACCTTTTGACCGCCGCAATAAAGCATTAACTCTTGCCAAAAGTTCTTCATAATGAAATGGCTTTACTAAATAGTCATCAGCTCCTGACTCCAAACCTTCCACTTTATCTTGCCATCGACTCCTAGCTGTCAATACTAATACTGGTAGTTTAATATCTTCTTTTCTTAATTGCTCAATTAACTCTATCCCTGAGAAATCAGGTAATCCTATATCAATAATAGCGGCATCAATAGGATATTCCTTTGCCAGATAAAAGCCATCACTACCAGTAAAAGCAACATCTACTACAAAACCCTTTGCTACAAAAAAGTTTTGCATTTGTTGGCTCAAAACCTGTTCATCTTCAACTATTAAAATACGCATTACTGCTCCTTATTTTAGTAACTTCCCTGATTCGGCATCTACCTTTATATACTGAACACGACCATCAGAAGTAAGTACCTTAATAATATGCACCTTTTTTCCTTCCATAATTTCAGTCTTTGCTCCCATTACTTTATTACCGTCCTTTTCAATAACTTTCTTAGTTGCCTGATCCAGCGTTACCATCGCAAGCGTTATTTCCTTATCAGCATAAACAGCCTGAATCAGACAAAAGGTTAATAATAAAGTTTTAGCAAAAATTTGCATAATAGATCCAAAATAAATTAATTCACGCTACCATTTAAACACGAGTTTGGCATTTATACTTCACACAGTCGTGATCACGAGAAGTATATATTAGCCTATTCAGGCTGAATCCAGAATGAATTCACAATTTATCTTAATGATACATTGCTAAAGACATGCCCTACCGCATGACCAAATGAGGCGCCCAGTGTTCCTGCGATTTTATCCAATAATCTTTGTTGCGGAGTAAAATTCATTATTTTTTTTGCTCCAATAATATCACGGGCCACTGAATCTACATTACCAAAATCATCTGCCAGACCAAGCTTCACTCCTTGCTCTCCGGTCCAGATTAAACCTGAAAAAATATCAGCAGTTTCATGCAACCGCTTTCCCCGCCCTTTTCTTACCGCACTAATAAATTGTTGATGAACGTCATCCAACAAGGTCTGCATATGCTTAACCTCATCTACCTTAACCGGAGAAAAGGGATCTAATAATGCTTTATGCTTACCTGAAATCAATAGTCGTCTATCAATCCCTAGTTTTTTCATAGTATCTATAAATCCAAAACCATTCATAATCACTCCAATAGAACCTATCATACTTGCTTTATTAACATATATCTTATCTGTTGCAGAAGCGATGTAATAGCCTCCCGAAGCACAAATATCACTAACTACAGCATAAATAGGCATGTTTGGGTGTTCAGCTTTCAACCGTCTTATTTCATCATAAATATAAGCCGACTGAACGGGACTTCCACCAGGAGAATTAATATTTAAAACAATCCCTTTAGTTTTTTTATCTTCAACAGCATCTCTTAAGCCTTCGATAATTGCATCTGCATTGGCTGTCTCTCCTTCACCAATAGCTCCGATAACATCAACTATAGCAGTATGATTTTTGTCACCTACCATTTCATTTTCAAACTTAGGATAAAAAGCCATAACCCCAATAGCTAATAAATACACAAACATAAGACTTTTAAAAAATACACTCCAGCGACGAGCACGACGTTGCTCTGTCACGGCTGCCAAGGCAAGTTTTTCAAGGACTTCTCTTTCCCATCCTACTGTATTGTTATTCAAGTCATTTGTATCCATATCTGGATCTTGATTATTTTCCATTTCTTAACCTTTTTATAAAATATCTAATAAATCTGTTGTTTTTTTTAAATTGAATAAGGGATTATATGCTTGCATCTGTGCTTGTGAATTAGCACCACATAAAACCGCAATGGAAACAACATCGGCATTAACTGCCATTTCCATATCATGTATTGAGTCACCAATTAGCACGACTCGATTTTTACTTATATCTAATTCTTCAACAATGATATTGAGCATATCTGGATTAGGTTTTGAAGCAGTCTCATCCGCACACTTTGTTGTATTAAAAAAATCTTTTAGTCCTGTACCCTTTAGTGCTTTATCAAGCCCATGTCTACTTTTCCCTGTAGCAACAGCCAATTGGTACCCCTGTTGTTTAAGATGTAACAACATATCTTTTACACCGGTAAATAAGTCATTGTCGGTAATCTCTCTAGCAAAGAAAGCCTTACTATAACTATCTATAAACTGCTGACGTACTATATCATCAAGCTCTGAAAATAATATATCCATAGCTTTATGAATACTTAAACCAATAATATTTTTGATCTCTTGTTCTCTTGGTATATTGCAATTATTCTCTCTAGCTGCAAGCATTAAACAGCTAACAATCCAGTCCACCGAGTCCATCAAAGTGCCATCCCAGTCGAAAACAATCAAATCAAATCTATTTTTCACCCTAATAACCCTATTTAATCATTTGTTGTTTCAGCAAAGTTTCTAACTCACCAGGTAAAGGTGCTTTAAAGTGCATTCTTTCATTACTGACAGGGTGTATAAATTGAAGTTGTTCTGCATGCAAAAATAAGCGTTTAAAGCCACGACTTTTTAATTCCTTATTCACTTTTTCATCACCATACCGTTCATCTGCAACAATAGGGTGTCCCAACCATGCAGAATGAACCCTGATTTGGTGAGTTCGCCCCGTTTTTGGAGAGGCTTCAACCAAGGTTAAGTCTTTATATTTTTGAATACGCCTAAAAACAGTTTCAGCAAACTTACCGGCTTTATTAACTTTAACCATGCGCTCACCACCTTTTCCAGTACTTCTAAGCAAAGGAGCCGTCACCAACATTTGTTTTTTTTCCCATTGCCCAACAAGCAAAGCAAGGTAAGTTTTTTTCACCGCATTATTTCTAAAAAGATCATGTAAAGCTTTTAAGGCTGAGCGTTTTTTAGCAACCAATAAACAGCCCGATGTTGCTTTATCTATTCTATGCGCCAACTCTAAAAAACGCGCATCAGGTCTAATAGCTCGCAAGGCTTCAATAACACCCGAACTAATACCACTTCCCCCATGTACAGCAAAGCCAGAAGGCTTATTCAATACAATCATCACATCGTCTTCATAAATAATGTCATGTTCAAGACTCTTTTTTAAAGTAGGTTGCAAGTCAATATTATAGTTTCTTTCAGCAACACGGACTGGAGGAATACGAACCACATCCCCTTGTTTTAAGCGATATTTATTGTTTATTCGACCTTTATTAACCCTAACCTCACCTTTTCTTATAATTCTATAAATTCTCGTTTTAGGTACACCTTTTAACTTAGTAATCAAAAAATTATCAAGTCTTTGACCACTATCCTCTTCAAAAATTTCAATGAACTTAACCTTAGGTTTTATACTCTCTTGCACTGTATTCATGCTGATAATAATACCAGTATATAGAATTTAATAATGGTTTAAATTGATAGTATCTCTAAAAATTGTTATATTAGGGAGGTTTATCTATAAATTGACAATAGCAATTATATATTTGTAGTATTAGTCAAATTGTTTGCAAACTATACTTTTCACATACCGCTTAACGCTTAATAAATATGATCACAAGGCAGCTTGCATCTAAGGTTAAAGTAGCGCACAAAAAAGATATACACAGAATTTCGGGTTTTATCGTTCGACCCATGATGAACGGTATTGTTTCTACAGAACAACATACTTATAGCTTGATTTTTCTCTTAAAGCTATAGCAACAGAACTTATTTCGCCAAGTTAGACTAAAGGTTTATACTTCAAATAGATTACCTTTAACCGTTTTTATACCTGATTTTAAACAAGTGCAAGGTACTGAAAGATATATAAAAACAATAAAAGTAAACATAAAAGTGTATTCCCACATTAAAATATTGAACATACCTAAACTGGATGTTCCTGTATGGCAAGAAGTTAAAAAAACTTAGATATTTAGCGATTATTTAATTTACATTCGCCCTTTTACAAGTATCTGTTCAGGAATATCGATTCCTTAGTAACTCTGATTTGGAAGCAAGAAACTACAAGGAAACTAAAATGAAAAGAATGCTTATCAATGCCACTCAACCTGAAGAGTTGCGTGTTGCTTTGGTAGACGGTCAAAAACTTTATGATTTTGACATAGAACTCCCTTCAAACGAACAAAAAAAAGCCAACATATATAAAGGTATTATTACCCGAGTTGAACCTAGTCTAGAGGCCGCTTTTATTAATTATGGCGCAGAAAAACACGGGTTCTTACCTTTTAAAGAAATATCAGCACAATACCGGAGCAAGCCTCCTTCTTCCGATAAAAAGCCAGAAGGTCGTCCTAGTATTAAAGATTTGGTCAAAGAAGGCCAAGAAATTATTGTTCAAATTGAAAAAGAAGAGCGTGGTAATAAAGGTGCAGCACTAACAACGTATATTAGTCTGGCTGGCACATACTTAGTTTTAATGCCGAACAACCCTAAAGCAGGGGGCATTTCTCGGCGCATTGAGGGGGACACACGCTCAGAATTACGTGACGTTATTTCTGCTCTAGAAATCCCTGAAGAAATGGGGCTTATTGTGCGTACCGCCGGTTGTGGTAAAAATGCAGAAGAATTACAGTGGGATTTAAACTACCTGTTACAACTGTGGGAATCTGTAGAACGATCCAGCTCTGAACAACAAGCTCCTTTTCTTATTTTTCAAGAAAGTAACGTTATTATCAGAGCATTACGAGACCACTTAAGAAATGAGATAGATGAAATTCTGATTGATGAAGCCGCTGCTTACAAATCAGTACAAAACTTTTTGAGGCAAGTAATGCCTCACTTTTTACAAAAAGCTAAACTTTATCAAGATAACGTTCCTCTCTTCAGCCGTTACCAGATTGAATCTCAAATTGAGACTGCATATAACCGTGAAGTATCTTTACCCTCTGGTGGCTCTATCGTTATTGATTACACCGAGGCATTAACCTCAATTGATATTAACTCTGCCCGTGCAACTAAAGGCAGTGATATTGAAGAAACAGCTTTAAACACTAACCTTGAAGCGGCAGACGAAATTGCACGCCAATTGCGCCTAAGAGATTTAGGTGGGCTTTTCGTTATTGATTTTATTGATATGATGGCAAATAGAAACCAAAAAGCCGTTGAAAATCAATTGCGCGATGCAATGAAAATTGACCGCGCACGCATCCAGACTAGCCGAATTTCACGCTTTGGCTTGTTGGAAATGTCTAGGCAAAGGCTACGACCTTCTCTAGGTGATGCAACCCAGCTAACCTGCCCTCGGTGTAAAGGTCAAGGGGCAATTCGAAATATTGAGTCTGTTGCTCTTTCTGTCCTTCGTATTGTTGAAGAAGAAGCAATGAAAAAAGGCACCGAAAAAGTTGTAGCTCACTTACCTATTGAATGCGCAACGTTTCTATTAAATGAAAAAAGATCAGTATTACAGGATTTAGAATCTCAACATAAAATAAGCGTTATCATCCTACCTAGCAAACACCTTGAAACACCTGCGTATGATATTGAGAGAATTAAATCATCAGAAGATGAAGAGGAAAAACCAAGCCACCTGCAAATTAAATCTGAAACTATGACGACTCCTGAATTTGCACAAAAGTCATCACATAAAGCTGAAAAACCAGCTATAAAAGAATTTCTACCTGATGCACCAGCCCCCACACACAACACTAAAGCATCGGCTAATCTTATCCATCGGTTTTGGCAAAAACTTGTAGGTAGCCCCGAAGAAAAAACGGGAAACGACACTACAAATAAAGAAAAAGCTACAAAAACAAGTAATTCAGAAGAAAAAACTCGCAACAATAGAAACTACAAAAACAGAAACAATAATAACCGTAATAACGATAACGAAAGAAAAAACAGCCAAAACAGAGGGGCTCGCAAAAATAATAGTAACCGTCAAACTCAAAAACAAACATCAACTGCTAAAACACAAAAGGCTGTAGAGAACTCAAACAAGAAGAACCAGCCTGCAGAAAATAAACTACCAGAACAAAGCAATAATAATCCAAAACAAAATAACAGGCGAAACCCAAACAACCGTAGACGAGCACGTAATCCAAATTATAGAAAGCCTGAGCAGAATCAAGATAAGCAACCTCAAGCAAATCAAGGCCCAGAAAAACAGGAAGAAAAATCTAACAATGCTGAAAAAACCAGAGCTTACGCTAATGATTTTGCTGAAAGAAAATCACAAACTTCAGCAACTGAAACGATAGCCGATAAACCAGCAGCAGAGAATCAACAGCCAAAAGTCAAGCCTGAACCAACAAATAATGGATCAGAGTCCTAGGCAGAAGTAAGCAACAGCCTATAGCTGTGGATTAATTCACAGCTATAGGCTCCACTCCTCCTTCAAATTCTTCAGCACTCACATTAAACTCCGGGAAGTTTAATTTAAAAGGCATTAAGTCATCTACATAAAAATCGCTAACCTCTTGGTATCATCAGGCCAGTCAACAGCAAGAAAAACTTACTCTTTAGTGCTAAACAAAAATCAGATATTATTTAGGCTATTAGTCTTCACTTAATAACACGGGACAATTTACTACAAATCATGAGCAACCCACTATTAGAAAATACCTCTCTTCCTCAGTTTTCAAAAATCAAACCTGAATATGTTGAAATAACTATAGACACATTATTAAAGGAAGCGCGTGAAACGGTTAAGCAACGTTTACAAGCTACAAATAACTACACTTGGACGAATTTAATTGATCCCATTGAAAATAGTGAAGATAAATTAAATAAAGCGTGGTCACCCATTAGTCATATGAATTCGGTTGTTAATTCTGATGAATTACGTGATGCTTACAATGCCTGCCTGCCTAAACTAAGTGAATACTCAACTGAAATGGGGCAAAACAAAGGGTTGTTTAATGCTTATCAATACATTGCGAATAGTAGTGAATTCAAACAACTAGATACAGCCCAACAGAAAATTATTAACAATGCATTAAGAGATTTTCGTTTGTCAGGAATAGACCTTTCAGAAGAAAAACAACAACGTTATAAACAAATTAACCAAGATTTATCACGCTTATCTAGTAAATATGAAGAGAACCTACTGGATGCAACAAATGCCTGGACAAAGCATATTACTGATATTGAAGTTTTATCAGGCTTACCAGAAAATGCCTTGGCACAAGCCAATCAAACTGCACAAAATCAAGATAAACCAGGCTGGATCATTAGCTTGCAATTCCCATCTTATATTGCAGTAATGACCTATGCAGATAACCGTGAATTAAGAAAAGAGCACTACACCGCCTTTTCAACACGCGCGTCAGAAATAGGCCCAAATGCAGGTGAATGGGATAATAGCCAAATTATGGAAGATACCTTGGCACTTAGATATGAAAAAGCCCAATTACTTGGTTTTGATAATTATGCAGAATATTCGCTAGCTACAAAAATGGCGGACAACCCTAATGATGTTAATAGTTTTTTAGAAGATTTAGCCAATAAATCACTCGCTCATGCTAAACAAGATCTTTTAGAATTAACCCAGTTTGCAAATAAGCATTATAGTGTTGACAAGTTGCAAGCATGGGATATTGGTTATTATTCGGAAAAAATGCGCCAACATTTTTACCAATTATCACAAGAAGAAGTAAAAAAATACTTCCCATCTACTCGTGTAATACCCGGTTTATTTGCAGTAGTCGAAAAACTCTATGGTTTACAAATATCGGAGGTTGAGAGTTTTGATAGCTGGCACCCAGATGTGAAGTTTTTTGAAATAAAGGATCAGGATGGAGAAGTACGTGGACAGTTCTACCTTGATTTATATGCCCGTGAGCAAAAACGAGGTGGTGCGTGGATGGATGATTGTGTTGGGCGTAAAAAAATAGGTGATAAAATACAAACACCTGTCGCTTATTTAACTTGTAACTTCACACCTCCTACAGGTAATGACCCCGCACTGTTAACTCATGATGAAGTCACCACTTTATTTCATGAGTTTGGCCATGGTTTACAACATATGCTAAGTAAAGTTGATTATTTAGGTGTCTCGGGAATAAATGGTGTGGAATGGGATGCAGTGGAATTACCCAGCCAATTTATGGAGAACTGGTGTTGGGAAAAAGACGCACTAGAATTAATTTCAGGACATTATCAAAGTGGAGAAAAACTACCTGCTGAATTATTTCAGAAAATGCTTAATGCCAAAAATTTTCAGTCTGGAATGATGATGGTAAGACAGCTAGAATTTAGCTTATTCGATTTTAAATTACACCAACAATATGACCCTAATAATCCTGGTCAAATTTATACCATTCTTAATCAAATCAGAGATAAAGTAGCCGTAGTACAAGCGCCTGATTTCAATCGCTTTGCTCACAGTTTTTCTCATATTTTTGCTGGGGGTTATGCGGCTGGGTATTATAGTTACAAATGGGCTGAAGTGTTATCTAGTGATGCTTTTTCACTGTTTGAAGAAAACGGAATTTTTGACTCTTCTACAGGTAAATCCTTTTTACATCATATTCTGGAAACAGGTGGTAGCAAAAATGCTATGAAATTATTCGTTGCTTTTCGCGGGCGGGAACCTAAAATTGATGCTCTACTTAGACACAATGGAATTAGCGCATGAAATATAAAGATTTAAGAGACTTTATAAAACAGCTAGAAAAACAGGGAGAGTTAAAACGAATAACCATTGAAGTCGACCCTTATTTGGAAATGACAGAAATAAGTGACCGCACACTAAAACAAGGCGGCACAGCCTTATTATTTGAAAACCCAAAAGGCTCAAATATTCCTGTATTAGCCAACCTCTTTGGTACAGCAAAGCGTGTTGCCATGGGGATGGGGGCAGACTCCGTCTCAGAATTGCGTGGTATAGGTGAATTACTCGCATATCTAAAAGAACCTGAACCTCCAAAAGGCATGAAGGATGCCATGGAAAAAATTCCAGTATTTAAAAAAGTGCTTAATATGGCTCCAAAAGTCATCAGTAGTCCGCCTTGTCAAGAAGTTATTCGAGTAGGAGATGAAGTTGATTTAAGCGTCTTCCCCATTCAAACCTGCTGGCCTGATGATGCAGCTCCACTGATCACTTGGCCTCTAGTTATTACCAAAGGACCTAACAAAGATCGGCAAAACTTGGGGATATACCGCCAGCAAGTTATCGGAAAAAATAAAGTCATTATGCGCTGGTTATCTCATCGAGGTGGGGCATTAGATTTCTTAGAATGGCAAGAAGCTCATCCAGGTGAACCTTTTCCTGTCTCTGTTGCTTTAGGTGCAGACCCAGCTACCATTCTCGCAGCTGTTACTCCAGTGCCTGATTCCTTATCAGAATATGCTTTTGCTGGGCTATTGCGTGGCAGTAAAACTGAAGTTGCCAACTGCTTAAGCAATGATTTACAAGTACCTGCTAGAGCAGAAATTGTATTAGAAGGTTTTATCTACCCTGGTGAAATGGCTACCGAAGGGCCTTATGGGGACCATACAGGTTATTATAATGAAGTTGATGAATTTCCCGTCTTTACAATAGAGCGTATTACCCAGCGACAAGCTCCCATTTATCATAGCACATACACAGGCCGACCACCCGATGAACCTGCTATTTTAGGTGTTGCGCTAAATGAAGTATTTATTCCTATTTTACAAAAGCAATTTCCAGAAATAATAGACTTCTATCTACCCCCTGAAGGCTGCTCCTATCGCATGGCCGTTATCAGCATGAAAAAACAATATGCAGGTCATGCTAAACGTGTAATGTTCGGAACTTGGTCCTATCTACGTCAATTTATGTACACCAAATTCGTTATTGTAGTTGATGAAGATGTCGATGTACGCAACTGGCAAGATGTTATTTGGGCGATCACTACCCGCATGGATCCAGCTCGTGATTTAACTATTTTAGAAAATACACCGATTGATTATCTGGACTTTGCCTCGCCAGTTTCTGGTTTAGGCTCTAAAGTCGGATTTGATGCCACTAACAAATGGCCTGGAGAAACAAACCGTGAATGGGGAAAAACCATTGTTATGTCAGATGATATTATTGCACGAGTTGATCAACTATGGGATTCTTTAGGTATTGACTAATTACTTAAGATAATATTGAGGCAAGATATTTATATCTAAATTTTTGCCTCCTATAAATTTTCTATTTAATTTTCACTTTCCTCCAGGCAAAAAAAAACCCAACACCTTTCGGTCTTGGGTTTTTTAATTAAAAGCTTGGCAATTCCCTACTTTCGCATAGCAACCTGCTACACTATCATCGGCGCTAAGCGGTTTCACTTCCGAGTTCGGG
>JAJRUF010000112.1 GCA_024277935.1 Gammaproteobacteria bacterium | reverse complement strand
GGAAGCAATTTTGAATTTACTAATTTAGCCGTTAAATTTTTCGTAGACAACACTCCTGATTATGCAGGAAGCGTAGCCAGCGCTAGTGACGGAGTTTTATGGTTATCCTTACAGGGTAATGGCAATTTAACCGGCACTGGCACTAATATTGGTTCAGGTAGTGACAGTGGTACTGGAACTGGCTTACTTGATGTAATAGGCGGCCTAGCAAGTGGTAATTTTGACACCAACACAAAACTTAATGGTGCCGACCTTGTATTCAGCTCTTCTTTTCAGCCTATTTTTGATGGAAACGGCAACCCTGTTTTGGACGCAACAACTGGACGCGCCCTTTTATCTGGAACATTTGATGTAAAAGGTAACTCAATTCCAGAACCAACCTCTCTAGCTCTTCTAGGTTTAGGCTTACTAGGCTTCGGTGCAACACGTAAAAACAAACAAGCTTAAACAAAAACAAAGCTTTAAATTATTTAAAGGTCAGGCTATATTAATAGCCTGACCTTTTTTTTGTCTACTCTTTTTACAACCTCTAACCGACTAAACTTATGATCGTTTCCCTTAAACATTACCTTACGTGCGCTATTCAACAAACACCCTCTGCTGATAATTCGCAACCCTGGCATATCCACTGGTCAAATAATAGTTTAAGCCTATGTTACGATGCTGAACGTGTCGCCGAGCAAACCTTTCCAGCTAACAGTCCCGCCACTCTCCTCGCTATAGGCGCCGCAATTGAAAACTTAAGGCAAGCCGCTGCTCAACTTAAACTTGAAATACAGATAGACACCTCTACCTATACTGAGACGACAAGCCCAAGCTATTTTATAGCCCACTTTAATCAGGCTGACCTAAGCCAAACGGTAGCCACCCCACCTTCTGCTATTTTTGATCGGCACACCAACCGCCTCGCCTACTCAAACAAACCTTTGACTGACGATACAATTGCTTTGTTAAAAAAGCTGACACTGGGTAATGCCAAGGTGATTTGCTTTACTGATAAGCAAAAAATCAGACAATTAGCCAAACTGGTACGCAAAGCCTCTGAGATTCGTTTTAAAACCAGGGAAATTAACGAATGGCTGGGTAGAAGCTTGCGATTTGGCACAGAAGCCGAACGGAGAAAAGATGGACTTGATGTGGCCACATTGGACTTGCCTCTAGGTGGTAGCCTTTTTTTACGCTTAATCAGTGATTGGAATAGGATGAGTGTGCTTAACCTGTTTGGTGCGTATTTAACCATGTCCATTATTGACTCTGCTCCTGTTAAAAAAGCTCCAGCACTGCTTGCGATTACTGCGCCATCGACTGTAGAAGGTATTATGCAGGCGGGTCAATTAATGGAAAAACTGTGGATTGAGTTAAATAGCAAGGGAATTGCTGTACACCCCTACTATGTCATCTGCGATCAATTACATCGAAGAAAAGCGAGAACCATTCCTAAAGGGTTGGAGAAAAAAGCGGATAAGATCTTTGCAGATACGCAAGCATTGTTTCAATTTAATGACGGCGATGCGTTACAAATGTTATTACGAATTGGATACCCTGAAAAAGTTGCTAAACGCTCCCAACGCTTACCTGTCGATATTATCTCAGAAGATTAAAAACTTACACAAACCCTCTCCTACTAGGAGAGGGTTTGAAATTTTAGTTATTTATTAAACGTTTTAGTAGCGCGTTAGCTTCTTTCTGTTCCGAAAAATACTGCGCTTGGCTGTCTAGCCTTTGTAAAAGTTTAATGGCTTGCACTTTATCACCATTTTGGAAGTACGCTAATGCCAAATGGTATTGAATACCCTTATCATCAGGCGCATGCTTTGCATTTGATTTTAGCAATTCTAATGCTTGTTTTTTATCTCCCTGTTGCAACATTATAACACCATAGGTATCAACAATAGCGGTTGATTTGGGTGCTTTCTTATAGGCTTTTTCCGCTATCACCAGAGCTTGTTTACCTTGTTTAAAATAACTCCACGCTAGGTTATTTAATACTTCAGCATTTTCTGCCTGCTTAGCCAGAATGGCATTAAAATGTAATTCTGCTTGTGAATATTTCTTTTGTTGTTGGTAAATATTTCCTAATTTAAAATGGATCGCTAAATTCTCATTATTCTTTTTTAATTCATTATTTAATAATTCAAGAGCTGAAACTTCCATTTTTAACCCTTTCATTAAATCAACCATCAAAAATAAAACCTCATTATTAGGCTTAATCTGGTACGCCTTTTGATAAAACTGCAATGCCTGAGTATAGTGTTTTTCTGCTAAATTTAAATCTCCTTTTAATTGTGGGACAATCGCTGCATCAGGATAAAACCCTTCAATCATTTTAATTGTTTTTAAGGCGCTATCGAATTTTTTTGTTTTAATCTGTAATTTTGTTTTTATAAGCAATGCTTCTGCATTATTCGGCTGGGTATGTAAAATATCATCAAGCAACTGATTCAATAGTTTTTCTTTGCTGGCAGATTTAAGTAATATTCTAACCAATAACAAGCGATGGCTAGTATCTTCAGGTGCTTTACTAATTATGTCTTTTAGTATTATCTGAGCTTTTTCAGTTTGCTTATTCACCAAATATGCACCAGCTAGTGTAGAGAGTGCCATAATTTTCTCTGGATAACGCTTTATTAAATCTTGAGCGATAGGTAATAATTTTTCTGCTTGTTGCTGTTTGGCATAAACTTGCCCTAAAATACTGACTATTCTGGCTTCGCCTTCCAGATTGCCTTTTACTAACTGCTTAGCTTGTAGCAAAATTTGTTCTGATTGAAGGTTTTCCCCTTGTTTAAAAGCCGTTTCTGCTTTCTTAATTAATTCACCTACCTTTTGAAATTTATTTGGAACCCTTGACCCAAAATCAGTCGCAGTAAATACCGAATCTTTTTTTTCAAATTTATTGTAAGTTGCCGTATTAGCCGGCATAGGTAATAGCACCACTAATACCAAACCACATTTAGCTATTCTTCTCATAATTTCACCTTTTTCTCTTGGGTATAGGGGTTCAAAGCCCTTATGAATCAATATTTTTTCGCTTTAAACCCACTGGGCACATCAAGCGAAAAAATATCCTCTCGAATATTCACAAGAAATAAGAGGTCAAAGCTCTTTAAAACCTCCACCTCAGTGATCGCACTATTTATTCTTGCTCTTTTGCGTTTCCAGCCCAAAACCCCATAATCAAAGTGTCAGATTCCTTTACACTAAATAATTCTGGTAATTTTTTACTGCGTGCTTAACAAAGGCAGTATGTTTAACCAAAAGGTTTTCTAATGATTTTTTTGAAACCGATCAATCAAAGGCCCTATCATCTTTGTGTTAGTCCTTGCTCGGTCGCCACCCTTTTTTCTTTTTCTGCATCTACCCAGCTAATCTCAAAACTGCTACTATCAACCCACCAATTCCAATTAATACCCCAAAGCCCCATCGCATTAATAACTTTATTTCATGATGAATCCCCATGATCTCTTGGTGCTGCTGCTCAAAACGCTTATCTACCTGTTCAAAACGCTTATCTACCTGTTCAAAACGCTTATCTACTTGCTCAAAACGCTTATCTACTTGCTCAAAACGCTTTTCCATCTGCTTAAATCCTTCGCTCATCAGCTCCCGTTGATGCTTTAATTCCTCTTCAACCCGTATCGAGCGTTCGCGCAATTCCAGATCGTAACGAAATACATTCGATGATGATTTAAGCTCTACTTGGTTATTTTCAATAATGCGTTGAACAATAACCTCTATTTGCGCTATATCTTGCTCTGCAATTGACATGTCAAGTCTCTGTTAAGAATAATATATAAGTTTAGCATATATTGACATTAGCATTAAGAGGGCAAAGCTAGACTGTCGAAATATTAGGACCTTAAGGAGTGTGTAGCCTTAAGGGGGGGGGTAAAGCCTGGTACCCCCATAAAACATCATTATAAACAATAGGATACACTGTGTTTTTATTTTATTAAAAGTAAGACTCGTTAAAATGAAACTTCTTTTCAGGAAATTTGCTAATAGGTAAGCCTTATGTCGATTATTAAAACCTTGCATACTCTGATAAAACAGTCTCTCCCCCCGACATTCAGGCTGCTAAACTCAATACCCTAATGACTGTGGTTGAATCGGAGTTGACCGGCGCATCCGTGTCAATTACTTCACTGGATCAAGCCGTTTCTGGATCTGCGTTTATAAAGCATATGTCAATGGCCAAAATAAAACGCGTAGACCGCCTAGCTGGAAATCGCACCTTAAACCGGAATGTATGGCGCTGACGACATCATGACGCAGTTTTTATTAGAATCTCTTCCTTTACCCCCTAATTATTGCTGACTGGTCACCGCTGACGATGATCAAAGCCAGTAACTCCTGCGAGTCTCTCTTCCTGTTGGTGGACGCGCATAGCAAGCAATGTAACTGAAGTTGCGGTGTTGAAGATTGGCAAAAAATCCATTGCGTGGTTAGGTTATTTGTTGCTAATTGCCTTATTTCCTAAAATTATTTTACGTGCAATATAGATAGCAATTCTTTGAATAATATTACTATTCCCCCAAGGTCTCCAGGTCTTCTTAAACTTATTCCTGAAGGCATCAAACTGATAACCCCACGGTGCACACTGTATTTTCCCACGTTTGAGTAATATTTTTAATGCTTCTGTTGCGGTTGCTCCGGCACAAAGCTCACAAGCCATAGGAGTTGACGGCCCTTTTTTATCGATAAAATCAACTCTACTCTTATCGACTAAATAAGGTTGATGTAAAAAAGAGGGGGATAAGCCTACTAAAAAACGAATCTGCTGCTCCATCGGGTCCAGTCCTTCCAATCTAAAATATTGCTCAAAACTCATTTTACCTGGCATAAAAGTTAATAAGGCTGTTCCCATACCAAGTGGAGCTGCGGTAATACAGGGAATTCCTAACTCATAACATCGCGTAAACACTTTTTGTCTTATATCTAAAACAAAAAAATCCAAACCATCAATATAAAGATCAACACCTGTCAAAAATTCATCTAAATTTTCTTCATTGATACCTTTTTCAAACCGTTTTATATCAAGTTCTGGATTAATATTATGCGCTAGTTCATCCATTGTTAGTGCTTTTTCTTTATTAATATGTGGTACTGTTGCTCCTACTTGGCGATTAAAATTTGCCAGTTCAAATTTGTCAAAATCAGCTATGTTAAAATTTCCGATACCTAACCGGGTTAAAGTTAGCAAATGGCTACCTCCAACCCCCCCCATACCGGCAATAGCTATTCTTTTATTTTTTAAGGTTAATTGTTCTGATTCTGTAATCCAGCCTAAATTTCTGGAAAAAGCTTCACTGTAATTAAATGTAAAATTTTCTGACACTTTTATATCCTTAAATATATGTGGAGAATCCAGTAAATCATATATTAGGGAGGGAGTCAGTAATAAATGATATACCTATTTTTCTCCTTGGCCCTTCTCAAGAGAAGCATAGTTACTCTATGTGCCAGTTGAGAAGAGACAAGGAGGGGTAAAAAACAAAAGAGAGGTACATTTATTTGTTACTGTCTCTCTTGATACATGTGAGGCTAAAGCCTTACTTTCAGGTAAATAGTTGCACAATTTACTTCCTGCTCATTCCATAGCTACTAACAAACTACAGGTTAAGAGGTTTTTCTTTGAATTTTTTAATATAGTCAACTTCAATCTGCTTATAAACCCAATTGTACATGTCTTTTATATCTGGCTGTATATTATCCATTGCTGATTGGGGAGTTACAAAATAAGGCGCTCTTATTCCATGATAATCCATATCACTACCCACTCTTCCAAATTCTATCCCTGTTCGCTTAAGTAGTCGAGGCAGAAAAGGTTCCATCATAGCAAAAACATTGGTTTTATGTGTAATGTACGTTAATGCACCACCCGCTAAAAAGGCTGAAAGTGCAATAAGTGAAAAAGTTCTTTGTTCTTGTTTGGTGCAGTCAATACTTTCAATCCCTCCAAATCGTGTTGCCGTTTCACCCGGCCGTCTTCTAAAGGCACCATCCACAGCTAACCGAGAGATTTCACAGACTGAGTTTCTATCAATATTTAATTTTTCTATTTTTTCAGTATCTAAACTATCTTTGCAAAATTTTTCTAGGGGTAACAAACCATTTTCATGATTTTTATTTACAGGAACTAGTCGAACACAACCTGCCGCCCTGTCTGTTGCCTTATGAATAATTAAACAATGTAAAGATTGTTCATCAAACTCATCTGATTCCATTTTATCAGGAAACAAATCTGTTGCTTCATAATTAAATTCTTCACAATAAACACGATACCTAACACCATAAGCCAGCTTTAACTGCTCTTCAGTAGTAACAAGCTCAACCCTAAAATAGCGCACAAAATCATCAATTAATGTTGCCGGCTTTTCTTTCATAAAATAATTAAATACTTGTAAAAATTAGGTTTCTACATCACATACTCTAAATCCCATTATCCATTGCAAGTATAACGTAGGCTTATAAGTTTTATATGATTTTAGATAATTATATAAAACTTCATAACTATATACACACCACAGCTTGATTAAAAATAAAGACTAAAACTTTGTAGAGTAGACTTTCGTTCTCTATAGAGTTCGTTTGTATCGACTATTACGGTCTGAAGTCCGCTCTACAATTATAAGCTGTAATTTGTTAAGAGCCATGTAAAAATAGTTACCACAAATAAAAAAAATATTCAGGTCTATATAGAATTCTAGATGATAAGTTAATTTTTACAAGAAATAAGACTGTCTCTATTTTAAGTTAGAACTGATTATTCAATTTGTGGAGTTGTGAATATAGAGAAAATCAAGCAAAAGACAGTTGATTATTTTTCTTAAAAGTACCCACAAATAAATATGTAAGTACCAACACCGCAGAACAGTAGCGTTATTGTGGTTTAAAAAGCGGCTATATTTTAAACAACATACAATGAAGTAAATTCGTCAACTTAGTTGACATTTAGCGTATGAGGAACTGAAGCCCCACTTCCAAACAAATAGTTGTGTAATTTTTTCGTGCTTATTCTTA
This sequence comes from Gammaproteobacteria bacterium, assembly GCA_024277935.1. GTDB lineage: Bacteria > Pseudomonadota > Gammaproteobacteria > Methylococcales > Methylomonadaceae > QPIN01. Next base: position 154 of record JAJRUF010000112.1, on the reverse strand, counting down.
AGCAGCGATAGCCTCAAGCTCTGAGTATAAGCTGTATCCTCTGCTACATTTATTTTCCCACACATTGCTTGTATAAACTTCATGAGTATTCATTTTAAAAGGAAACCTCTCTCCGTTATGTTGACAAGAACTTCCAATATTTATTAAATTTAGC
>JAJRUF010000111.1 GCA_024277935.1 Gammaproteobacteria bacterium | reverse complement strand
CCTGCTACGGAAAAAGCCCTTTTGGCCACTTTTTCCGTTCATTTTCGTAAAATAGCACAACTATTCGCCTCAAATGAACGAAAAAACTGACTCAAAAGGGCTTTCCCTCGCGACGGTTTCTATTCTCGGACAGCCTCCTAGTAGTTTTTTAGTTTCTTTAAAATCAACCATTAAGGAGCAAATAAATATGTATAACTATTTTAGAAATATCTGTTTGGTTATCTTAACAACTCTTCAAATAGCTTACGCAGAAAATCAGCCTCAAAATACTGAAGACTGGTTGCGTAGCGCCCAAAACCCTTTGGCTCCTGTTTTTAGCCTCCCAATAAATTATACCTTTCATGGCGGGGCAAACAATGGTGATATTTCTATATTTGCCCTTGAGCCTATTATGCCTGTGAAGCTAAATAAAATTAATATTATAAACCAGCTTTCTCTAAAAATTATTGATACGGGTGGCGGTATAACAGGGATAGAGGAGTTGCCACAACTTTATACATCGGGTTCTGCAACGGGTCTTGCCGATATGAATTTGACCTCTTATATTTCCCCTGCTGATACGGGTAATATGCAATGGGGTATAGGTCCAGCTTTTGTATTTCCTTCAGACTATCCGAAAAGAGAGTTAGGTGGTGGAAAATTTAGTATAGGACCGGCAGCAATGTTTGTTAAGCAATCTACGCTTTGGACGGTTGGGTTAAAAGCAAAACAAATTTGGTCAGTTTTCGGTAGTAAAGGGCGTTCAAATGTAAGCCAACTGACTCTTGAACCTTTTGCTAGCTACAATATTGGGCAGGGCTGGTACTTAATGACAGATATGGATATGATTGCCAATTGGAATTCTAATTCAAATAATCGCTGGACAATACCAATAGGAGCAGGTCTAGGTAAGCTGTTTAATTTGAATGATTATGCTGTTAATAGCAAGCTTGGTGCTTATTATAATATTGAAAGACCAGACCAGGCACCTGAGTGGTCCATGAATTTTTCTTTACAGTTTATGTTGCCTGAGCTGTATTAAAATAAGTAAGGTCAGAACCCCTAGATGCGTTGAGTATACTATTTGTTCTTGATTGTACATCTGATTGAGGTATGATTTAAAGTCTCACCCCAATCAAGAACAATATAGCTATGAAACGCATTTATACCTTTATTTTTATCCCGTTCTTTATCATTGCTTGCTCTAAATCTATCACCAAAGAACAATTGGATCTTAAAGCAAAAGTTAAATCGACACTACTCAAACTAGCTGATTTAGAAGTTTTAAACCAAACGAATCCCACTAGTAAAAATACCAGTTTAGCAAAAAAAACGGTTGTAAAAACTAAAAGACAAATAGTTAAAAAGAAAAAAATTAAAATAAAGCCAACCCAAAAGCCAGTTATTCGCACTATAAAAAAGAGACAAGCAACTGACACCGATACTCTTCAGGTAAAGCTTAAGGCATTAAAACCAAGGGCTGAACATATTGAACAAATAACTAAAACGGAAAGCATGGCCATTAGAGAGGATAAGCTTCCCATGCAATTTGGCTCCAGTTGGGTATTAGATAAAAAACGGGGGTATTTATCTAATAAACCGCAATGCTTATTAAGTAGTGTCCAAAAAAAATTTTATGATGGCTATGATAATGCCAAGATGAGCCTACAACTATCAACAACCGCGTTAATTATTAAAACTGACTCAGAAATTGATTTGACTTACCCAGAAGTAGGTATTTATATTGATAATAATCCAGTCTTTTTATTTGATAAAGTTGCAAATAAACGCTATACCTTAAATAGAAAGAATATTTCAGAACTCACAGCATTAATGAAAACAGCAAAGAAAATAAATATTAAGCTAGGGTTTTGGCCCACTTGGCCACAAACAAAAACATCAAGTGTCACTTTTTCTTTACAATCTTTCGCCAAAGCCTTAGCTGCTTTAAAGGCTTGCAACCAATTATAATTACAATTTCCAGGAAATAATATGAGTTTAAGAATTAAGTTTAATTTGGTTTTAATTCTTTCCAGTCTTGCTGGAATTGGTCTGGCTGCTATTTTTTCGTACCACCTACTACAAAAAAATGCACGGGAAGAGGTCATAGAAAATGCACGATTTATGATGGAAAGTGCCATTGCGGTTAGAGGCTATACCGTCTCAGAGGTAAAACCACTTTTAGCATTGCAACAAAAACGCCAGTTTATTAAACAAACGGTGCCCGCTTATGCTGCTAACCAATATATTTCTAAACTGCAAAAGTCGCACCCTGAATACAGTTATCGTGAGGCCACATTGAACCCAACCAACCCTATTAACAGGGCAACTAGCTGGGAAGCAGATATTATAAACTGGTTTAGAAGTAATGCGGATGAAAAAGAATTAATTGGAGAACGTGATACTCCAACTGGTCACATGCTGTACATGAGCCGCCCTATCCAGATAAAAAATCCTAACTGTTTAGCTTGTCATAGCACTCCATCTGCAGCACCGAAAACATTAATAGACACCTATGGCACGGCTAATGGTTTTGGCTGGCAAATGAACGAAGTGATTGGGGCACAAATTGTATCTATCCCTATGTCACTTCCTTTACAACGAGCAGAATCGACTTTTTACTCATTTCTTGGCTTGATTACAGGGGGATTTGTAATAACCATTGTCCTGCTTAACCTTTTGTTGCATTTTATCGTTATCAAACCCATACTGACAATTTCCAAACAGGCAGATAGGGTAAGCATGGGGAATCTTGAAGCTGAAGAACTAGATATTAAAGGTAAAGATGAAATTGCTTCTGTAGGGCAGTCTTTTAATCGTATGCATCGAAGCCTTGTTAACGCATTCAACATGCTGGACAGCGAAAATGATGAAGAAAATTCTTAGTCGTCTTAATCACCCCGTAAGCATTTTATGACTAGCTCTGACTACCCAAAAGAAATAGATAAATACAAAATACTAAGCATTCTGGGCCAAGGTGCAATGGGGGTGGTATACAAAGGCTATGACAGTGAGATTGATCGCTATGTTGCCATCAAAGTATTGCATAAACACTTACTTGATGGCGACATGGCGGATGAATTGGAGCAACGCTTCAAACATGAAGTTAAAGCCGCTGCAAAGTGTTTACACCAAAATATTGTCACGGTTTTTGATTGTGGTATGTGCCATGAAAGGCCCTATATGGTGATGGAGTATGTGCAGGGTGTAGACCTGCGAATGATGCTTAAATCAGGCTATTCATTCACGTATAAGCAAGCAATAGAAGTTGTTAGTAAAACATTAGATGCCCTTTATGCCGCACACCAGCTAGGTGTTGTGCATAGAGATATTAAACCTGCTAATATTTTACTACTAGAGAATGGTGTAGTAAAGGTTACCGATTTTGGAGTTGCTCGAATTGATAATTCTGATTTAACTCAAATCGGGGATGTCATTGGTACGCCGAGTTACATGTCGCCAGAAGCCAATAGGGGGGCACAAGTTGACGGTCGCTCGGATTTATACTCTGCAGCGGTGGTCTTGCTGGAGCTATTAACGCATAAACGTATAAAACCCTCTGAAATACATGCTAGCGCTATTGACTCATCTCTCCAGCAACTTCCGCTGACGACCTTACAAAAAGATCATTTAAGTCAAACGTTAGTTAAAGCATTAAGCCAGAACCCTAGTGAACGTTTTCAAACAGCTATGGAATTTTCCAAAGCACTGCTCAGCATCCAAATATCTACGGAATCTCCTTATCAACAAAGTGATGAGCTTGCTGAAACGGTTATTCAACTACGAACCAAATTACCAAAAGAGCACTCGGTCCACACAGAAAAGTCACAACTGAGTTGCTTAAGCCAATTAAATAAAGATGAACTGAGCCTTGTAGAAAAAAGTTTAACCCAGTTTATTGGGCCAGTTGCTAAGGTTGTGTTAAAAAAACAAGCTAAAAATTCCCCCAATATTTCACATTTATTAGATTCATTATCCAGTCATATTTCTTCAGTGAGGGATAGAAAAGCGTTTATAAAAAACATTCAAGCAACAGGTTTTTTTAAAAAAGAAGCCACTTCATTTTCTAATATTACAGGTGCAAAAACCAGTACCTCTCAATCATCCGGATCTGCAATTAAACTGAAACTAAATGATAATGAATTAACTCAACTAACATCAGAACTCGCTCGTTATCTAGGGCCTGTTGCCAAGCACATGATTAAAAAAAACCTAAAACACAGCTCCTGTCTTGAAGAGTTACATTTATCACTAGCGGATAAAATACCTGATGAAAAGCAACGAACTCAGTTTTTAAGACATTGTGGGAACAACAGATTATAATTTTTCATGCTAAAAATTCTGTTCCAATAATTTAAAAGCTGGGACACTAAGTATAAAGTGCTAAAAACACATCAAGTGGCCAGCTAATCCAGCCCAACTCTATGAAACTATGCTTTGCTCTAACTATAAAATAACAAGTGTTTCTACCCATTTAATATAAACATTAAAACAACATATGGAAAAAAGTATCATAATTAGTCCTCCCCCTAAAAGAATCCTTATTATAGCTATGCGTTTTTTAGGGGATGTATTGTTAGCAACCCCTCTGATACACTCTTTCCGCCAAGCCTATGCTGAAGCCCAAATTGACGTTTTAATATACAAAAACACAGCAGCAATGCTAGAGGGGAATACAGATATTGATCAAATAATCATTACACCTCAACACCCTGATATTCAAGATAATATAAAGTTATTTAAAAAAATATTTAGACGCTATGACCTAGCCGTTGTAACACAAACAGGGGACAGGCCTCTTCTCTACGGAATATTTGCCGCACCTATTCGTATAGGGTTTACCCCAAAAAGAGAGCAAAAAAGATGGTGGAAACGTTATCTATTACAAGGGTGGAGTGAGTTTGACACCCACAACACCCATACTGTTATTGTGTTATTAAAGCTTAGCACCTTGATAAATATTAAACCATTCTTCTCATTAATTCCTCCCAACACCCAAGAAAAGCTATTACCCTCTAAAAAATACAAATTACCAAATCTATACGCCATACTACACATACATCCACAATGGCAATATAAACGTTGGACGGCTCAAGGCTGGATAGAGGTGGCTAACTACCTTACCAAACTCTCCATCACTCCTGTTCTTTCTGGTAGCCCCGATCAAGAAGAACTGAACTATATAGCAGAAATTAAAAAATCTTTACCCAAAAGTACTATAGATTTATCTGGACAGCTGAGTCTAGCAGAGCTTGCCAACTTAATTACCTATAGCCAGCTGTTTATTGGGCCAGATACTGGCATCACCCACCTTGCAGCGGCTACCAATACACCTGTTATTGCTATTTATGGCCCAACTAATCCTGTAATATGGGGCCCTTGGCCATTTGCCTATAAGGAAAACATTAGTCCATATAAAAAAATTGGTAACCCACATATTAACAATATCTATTTAATTCAAAGCAAAGAGGACTGTGTTCCTTGCCAAGAAGAAGGCTGCGATAGACATAGAAAGAGTTACAGCCAATGCCTGGATTTTCTTGATGTTAGTAAAGTAAAAAAAGCTATAGATAATATCTTAAAAACTGACCTATAAATCTAATACTAGGGGATTAGACCGAACCACAATTAAAAACAACGACTCTACCACGCCCATTTTGGAGAGAGACTCCCGTGTAAATCTGATATAATTTATTCAACAAATGATATTTTTTCATCACTCACCCCAAATATTGAGGTACACTTGATGAACAAAATTAAATTCAACTTATTCAAACAAATATAGTTTCTTATTGTGGTATTTAGCTCTCCCATATTTCTATTTGGCTTTCTTCCCTTGGCTTTGCTCTTTTACTATTGCAGCCCAAAATCAATAAAAAACCTCACCTTACTAACAACAAGTTTACTATTTTATGCTTGGGGGGAAGCTTTTTACCTCGGTGTTATGCTTGCTTCAATTATTTCCAACTATATTTTTGGCATACTAATAAATAATGCTCAAAATACAGCCTCTAGTAACAAGCCGTTAATCATGGTTTCTTTGGGGATTATGGTTAATATTGCTATCCTTGTTTCTTTCAAGTACGCTAATTTTATAGCAGACAATATTAATGTGCTTCTTTCCCATTTTCAGCTTGCAAGCATTGACATTAGCCCTATTCACCTGCCTTTAGGTATTTCTTTTTTTACATTCCAGGCTATTTCCTATATTGTCGACATCTATCGCAAAGAAGTTCTGTCACAAAAGAATATTTTCAACCTTGCCTTATATATATCACTCTTTCCTCAACTTATTGCCGGACCAATTATCCGGTACCATGATATTAATTTACAAATCACCAACCGCTCACACTCCATAGAATTATTAGCAAGTGGGATTAAAAAATTCATCTGCGGACTAGCAAAAAAAATGTTAATTGCTAATTCTTTAGGAGAAGTTGCTGATAATATTTTTTCATTAAATAACAACGATCTTACAACACCAATCGCATGGTTAGGTGTCCTTTGTTATACCTTACAAATTTATTTTGATTTTTCTGGCTACTCTGATATGGCTATTGGGCTTGGTAGAATGTTTGGATTTCGTTTTCTCGAAAACTTCAATTATCCCTATATTGCAACATCTGTTCGTGAGTTTTGGCGACGTTGGCACATATCTTTATCAACATGGTTCAGAGACTATGTGTACTTTTCTTTAGGTGGGAATAGGGTGCCCACCCTAAAAGTTTATAGAAACTTACTATTGGTCTTTATATTAACTGGAATTTGGCATGGTGCAAGTTGGAATTTCTTAGTATGGGGTCTTTTTCATGGCTTCTTTTTAGCTAGTGAACACGCTGGACTTAATAAAATTATTGATAAATTCTGGCAACCTATTCAACATTTATATTTATTAAGTATCATCATCATTTCATGGGTGTTTTTTAGAGCAGATAACTTAGTAACTGCAATAGATTACCTAGGGGTTATGTTTAGTTTTAATCAGTTTCACACGACAGCTTTTCAATTTTTTCAAGTTACAACATCCGAGGCAGTTTATGCCTTTTTTATCGGATGTATATTAGCAACCCCTGTATACCCCTGGAGTATAAAAAAGCTTTCACAAGTAAGAACACTTTCACCGTCTTTGCTTTCAAATATCTCAGCAGTCAGCATTCCAACAATATTATTGTTATTAAGCATTTTCAAAGTTGCTTCATCAACCTACAACCCATTTATCTATTTTCGTTTTTAAAAATGTCTGAACAACTCGCATTAAAAAATATTAATATAATACTTACTATTATTTTTGGGTTAGTGATATTTACACCTTTAATACTCAGTATCCTTCAAAAGGACAAAGCTACATCCCAAATTGAAAAAAGAAACTTAGCCCCCCTGCCTCAACTACCCAAAAATATCTCTGAACTTATTGCATTCCCTAGTAAATTTAACACCTATTACGCTGATCACTTTGGACTTCGAGAGCTTTTCACAAAAGCATATTTTAAGATTAGCAATAAACTAAATGGCAAATCGAGCTCTGATGATGTAACTATCGGTAAGGATGGCTGGATGTTTTTGGGTAGTATTAAACCTGGATATACGGGCTATGGCGACCCTATGGGTGATGTTACTAATATCAATTTATATTCAGATGAAGAGCTAAAAGAGTTTGCCCAGTCACTAACAAAAATAAAAAACTGGTTGCACAAACAAAACATTGAATATGTTTACATTATCGCCCCCAATAAACATACCATCTATTTTGATAAACTACCTGACTACATTTCCAAGAAAAACAAATATTCTGCTGTAGAACAGCTCACTAGCTATTTAAAAACGCATACTGACATCACTATTATTGATATTAAAGAAGCTCTATTTAAAGCAAAAAAAGCACAGCAACTCTACTACAAAACAGATACTCATTGGAACTATTATGGGGCTAATATTGCTCAATTTGAAATAATGAAAGTTATTGAACAAAAATTTCCAGGAAAAATTTCTGCAATACTTCACCCCTCAAATCAATTTACAATATCCAAAAGAAGTGGTGGTGATTTAGCCCTTTTTGCTAATATAACAAACCTCTCCGAAGATGACCCACGCCCTATTTTTGCTGATAATTGTTCCAAAGGGGATATATTGACGACTAAAAATGATGTCAAACCTTTTTCTACCACCTGTAGTAATAAGCAATTAAATGCACTAATTTTCAGGGACTCTTATTTTGTTGCATTACAACCTTATTTCTCCAGAAAGTTCAAAAAGGCTACTTTTATATCTGAGCGCATTAATATTCAATCTTTAAAGAAATATATTACAATAGAAAAACCAAATATTGTTATTGATGAAATTATTGAAAGAACCCATCCATATTTGCCTGAAAAAGTTGATTTGCCTTAAACATTTAATTCAAAAAAATTTTAATCTCTATAAAAATAAAACTATGGTATTCAAAAAATGAGCCAGCCTAAAATTTATGACTGTTTTTGCTATTTCAATGAGGACATGTTGTTGCAACTTCGTTTTGAAACACTATGGGATACAGTTGATTACTTTATTATCTCAGAAGCAAGCTACAGTCATTCAGGTGAACCTAGAACACCTCAGTTTAATATTGAAAAATTTAATAAGTATGCAAGTAAAATTCGCTATTTTCAATTGGATGAACGCCCACCTGGTGAGAATGATTTTTGGAAAAATGAAAACTTCATCCGTAATAACCTTGCTAAAGGGCTTTATGATGCACAAGAAAATGACTTAATTTTAATATCTGATCTAGACGAAATCCCCAACCCCATTGTTATCAAATCTTATCAGCCAAAATTTATTCGGGGTGACTTTTCCCAGCGCTATTATAGCTATTTTTTAAATAATTATTGGCTTGGCGATGTAGATAAAAATGGCGCTATAAAACCCAACAGCAATATTTGGCATGGCTCTAAAATCACCAGCTACAAGCACTTCAAAAATTTCTTTAATAATACCGCAACCAGCGTTAGGTCTTACCGATCATCTGGCATACTAAGAGCCTTTAAAAGAAGCTGGTTTAGAAAATTTAAAACACAAATAATTTCTAATGGCGGCTGGCATTTTACATGGGTTTTTAGCATCGAAAATATTGTAAAGAAAATCGAGAGCACCGCTCACCAAGAATTTAACAAACCTGAATATAAAGATCACAACCATATAAAAAGTATGATTAATATGGGGCGCGATTTTCACAAACCACATTCTCGTTATCAAGCACAAAAAATTGATGATCAATTCCCCAGCTATTTAATCAATAACCAGCATTTATATAAAGACTATTTACTAGCCATACAAGAATCCACAGAAAAACAAGTCAATGTTTAATAACACTCTGGGTTACTTAAAAATAAGAAATGTATCGCCTCTGAACATATTGATTGTGTTTTTATTATTATTCGGTCTTGTTGGATTTTTATCGATAAGAGGTGCGACTAATGCCTGCTTATATTTATTATTACTTACTTCCCTTTTTCATGTAAAAAAAGGACTCGCTTTTATTTCGCAAGCTGATGGCATTAAATTAATTCTGCCTATTTTAGTAACATTCTCTCTTCCAATTTTTGCTATTTTCATCAGTCAGCTTGGTCGTCAAGATTGGCTTTTTAAAGCTTATGACGGGCCATCAAGAATGCTTATTGCCATTCCTGTGTTATTTTTACTCAGCTATAGAAAAATTAAATTTTCTTATTTGATTGGTATTGCATCTCCCTTAGCAATATTTACCTCAGCACTAACAATTTACCTGCACCCCGAAATAGTTAGTCGCTGGGGAGAGCGCTTTGCAACAACCTTTGTTGACCCAACAGCTTTTGGCCCTTATATCGTTATTTTAACCGGCTTTTGTTTATTTCATTTAGATGTCACGTTTAAATCATCTAAATTATGGTTTTTATATCAAACGCTTGGAGTTATTACTGGCCTATTCCTTATTACTGGCTCAGGAACACGAGGTAGCTGGTTAGCCATTCCTGCTATTCTTGGTATTTGGTTGTTTTTTAATTTCCAAAAATTAACTCGCCCCTTTTATATCTTTTCCATATTCCTATTGGTTTTTTTTACTCTTGGCGCCTCTATTTATTTTCCCCAGGCAGCATCTCGGTTTATAAGTGGGTATACTGAAATTACAAACTGGTTCAATCAATCTTCATTAGATTCAGCAACAGGCCTGAGACTCTCCATGTGGAAAATCTCATGGCAACTTTTTTTACATCACCCTTTATTCGGTTATGGAGATCAAGGAATTTCTGCCTATTTAAATAAACCTTGGTTTAGTGCTACCGCAACATCAGAAGCAAAAGCCACGATAGCTTGTTGTGGGCCACATAACGAATTAATTGCTAATGCCTTACGTTCAGGTGTTATAGGTGTTTTTTCTACCCTAGCTCTGTTTATTATTCCTTTTGTTTTCTTTATAAAAAATGCACGTCATTATCAAACTGAAGTAGCTAGAGCATCGCATTTGGGTTTGGCGTATATTGCTTGTATGATAATAAGCAGTCTGAGTGCTGAAGTATTTACGCTCAAATTCACGTCCTCTTTTTATGCCATTATTGTCACTGGGTTATTGGCTCAAATTATAAACAGCCATCTCACGGCAGATAAACAATGACCATAACTGTTAAAATACAGATACCTAAAATAAATTCATTTAAAGAAGTCTTATGACACTGCCCCTAGTTTCTATTTTTTTAGTTGCATACAACCAAGAAGATTTAATTACTGAAGCAGTTGAAAGCTTACTTGCTCAAACCTATTCACCATTAGAAATTATCCTTTCAGATGACGCGTCGGCAGATAATACCTTCGATATTATGCAGTCTCTTGTAACTCAATATGACGGAAAGCATCTGATAATTCTCAACCGCAACAAGACAAACCAGGGGCTTTGCTCGCATATAAACACCCTATTAGACCTTACTCACGGGGAACTTGTTTTCTGTGCAGCAGGTGACGATATATCCCTTCCAGACCGCTGCTCAAAAGTTGTATCCTTTTGGTTACAACATAATAAAAAAGCAGATTTAATTGCTACTGATTCTTTTCAAATGAACTTTAACGGTGAAGTCATCGGCATAAAAAAAACAGATAACCTAGTTAACTGGCACAGCATTGAGGACTGGTTTGTACGTCCACCTTTTATCCTTGGTGCAAACCACACATGGAGTCGAAACCTTATTAATCGATTTGGGAAATTTGATTCCAAAATTAGAGGCGAAGACCAGATAATGACATTCCGTGCTATTTTAACGGGTAGCGCAATGACATTAGCAGAACCTTTAATAAAACATCGACTTAAGGGTGAGCAAGAAAAAACTAAAAATATTAGCGCTCAATATAGACAACAAGAAATAATAAATGGGAATATTAATAGTATGGCATCTATTAAGCAACATTTAATAGATGCCATCGTTGTAGGTAAAGAAAAAGAGGTTGAATTAGGTTTTAAAAAGACCCAAGACTATGATCAATTTATAGCCACACTTTTTGAAAACCCAGTAATATTAAATCAACTTAAAATCACCTTAAATGCAAAATATATCCCATTTTTTAAAAGAATAAGGCTTTTAACTTATGCTGCTTTTCCTTGGCTGTTAAGCCCGTATTTTTTAATAAAAAAATTAAAATCCAATGTATTCTCTAAATTCTAACCCTCTCACCATAATTAAGGAAGATTAATGTTTGTTCATAAAAAAGCTTTGATAGAAGATGGCGCAACAATAGGTCAGAACACAAGAGTATGGGCATTTACTCATATTTTGCCTAAAGCTCTGATTGGCTGTGATTGTAATATCTGTGATCATGTTTTTATTGAAAATGATGTCCAAATTGGCGATAGAGTCACCATTAAATCCGGTGTGCAACTCTGGGATGGCTTGCGTGTTTCAAACGATGTCTTTATTGGTCCAAACGCAACATTTACAAATGATTTATTTCCCAGAAGCAAAGAATTTCCTGAACAGTTTTTAAGCACTCAAATTCTCGAAGGTGCATCAATTGGAGCTAACGCCACTATTTTACCAAACATCACCATTGGTAAAAAAGCAATGGTCGGTGCTGGAGCGGTAGTCACTAAAGATGTGCCTGCTAATGCTATTGTTGTAGGGAATCCTGCTTATATTATTGGTTACACCCAAACTAATAGATTAACCACTAATACTGAAGTAAAAGGCTTAAATAATTGCACGTCCAATATTACAGGTGTTGATTTTATTAGCCTCCCTGTTATTTCAGACTTAAGAGGAGACCTTTCTTTTGCCGAAATAGGCAAACATTTACCTTTTACTGTGAAACGCTATTTTATTGTTTATAACGTACACAATAAAGAAATTCGTGGAGAACATGCACATAAAAAATTATCTCAGTTTTTAGTTTGTATTACTGGTAATTGTACTGTGATGCTTGATGATGGTGTAAATCGAGAAGAATACCTTTTAGACACCCCTAATTGTGGCTTGTTAATCCCACCCATGGTATGGGGCGTTCAATATAAATACTCCGAAGATGCTGTACTATTAGTTTTAGCTTCAGATGTTTATGATGAAAGTGACTATATCAGAGATTTTGATGACTTTATTGAAAGAGTCAAAATACCAACAAGCCCTCAAGCTGAAACCATTCCTTTTTTAGACCTTAAAACCTCGCATATTGAAATACGCCCCCAACTTGAAAAAGCCTTTAATCGTGTGCTCGATTCAGGCTGGTTTATTTTAGGTAAAGAAGTTAAACAATTTGAACTGGAATTTGCCGCATTTTGTGAAGTTGATCATTGTGTGGGTGTAGGTAATGGACTTGACGCTCTGGAGTTGATCCTACAAGCATACAATATTGGTGCAGGTGATGAAGTTATTGTTCCCTCTAATACGTATATTGCAACATGGTTAGCTATAAGTAATACAGGTGCTACCCCCGTTCCAGTTGAACCAGATGAGTATACCTATAATATAAAACCCAGATTAATTGAAAAAGCCATTACCGCAAAAACTAAAGCCGTATTGGCTGTGCATTTATATGGTCAACCAGCGGATATGGATGCCATTAATATTATTGCAAAAAAATATCATTTAAAAGTTATTGAAGATGCCGCTCAGGCTCATGGTGCAAAATATAAAGGCAAACCCGTTGGTTCTTTAGGCGATGCAGCAGGCTTTAGCTTTTATCCTACCAAAAACCTAGGGGCAATTGGTGATGGAGGTGCCGTATTAACAAACGATACAGAATTAGCACAAAAAGTTCGCACTTTAGGCAACTACGGCTCCCAAAAAAAATATCATAATGAAATTATAGGTGTTAATTCACGGTTAGATGAATTACAAGCTGCTTTTTTACGCGAGAAATTAAAATCATTAAACCTGTGGAATATTCATCGTAGAAAAATTGCCGAACTATATAACCAAGGACTCGTAACCCTATCGAATATAACTACCCCTCATATTGACTCATCAACAGAATCCGTATGGCATGTTTATGTTATTCGCCATCCTCAACGTGATAAATTAGCTCAACAACTATTGGATGCTGGTATTTCAACGATGATCCACTACCCCACCCCACCTCACTTGCAACCCGCTTACAAAGAACTAGGTTATCAGCGAGGTGATTTTCCTATCGCTGAAAAAATTCATTCTGAAATACTTAGCTTGCCCATGGGGCCTGATATATCCAAAGCACAAACAAAAAAGGTGATTACATTTATACAAAAAGTTGTGTAAAGCCGCGTTTAATCACATATTGCTATAAATCTATAACTAATGTAATGAAAAATTTCTTTCGTAAAATCCTTTATAAATTACATCGTTCTTTTATTTTTCTATTACAAAAAAACAGAGTTCTTTACTATCGCTTACTTTCTTGGAATTCTCCAGTCCTAGATCAAGCCTTAAGATACCAGCCTGTATTGCTGCAAGGTGATGGTGAAATTCATCTTGCTGCCTGTAGTTTAGGAGTGTGGCCATCACCATACTTCCTCAATGGCTATATTCATATTGAAGCTCGCCTCTCAACGGCATCAATCAATATTGCAAATGGCGTATGTATAAATAACAATGCTGTTTTTATTGCCGAACGCGAGAAAATTTCGATAGCAAAAGATACATTAATAGGAACAGAATTTACGGTATATGACTCTGATTTTCATTGCCTAAACCCATCACTTCGTATCTCTGGTATAGCTAAAACAGCACCCGTTTCCATCGGCGAGAATGTTTTTATTGGCTCCAGAGTAACTATTTTAAAGGGTGTTACCATAGGTAATAACAGTGTAATTACCTATGGTTCAGTCGTAACATCATCTATACCTGAAAACTGTATTGCAGGAGGAATTCCTGCTAAAGTTATTCGGCTACTGTCTGAAGAGACTTAATTACACTTTAATAAACCTTAATCGTTATAATAGTAAAATTTTTACATAGTTATATATATAAACCACGGATTGATTAAAAATATAAATGAATACTTTTTAGAGTGAGCTATAGTCCACTCTACATTCATAAGCAGAGGTTTATTAAGCTCCCTGTATTTCTATCTGGAAATGTAACTCCAACTTATAATAAATAAATTTTAAACTATGAACTCATCAAAATATGCAGTTACTTTTGCCTGTTATAATCAAGTTGATTACACCCGTCAGTGTATAGATAGTATGCTTCAACATGGGGATGATCTTAGTCGTGTTGTTGTTATTGATAATGGTTCAACAGATGATACTCGAGATTATTTACAATCATTAAAGCTTGGAGGCCTAATTTTCAACAACTCTAATTTAGGCTGTGGTGTGGCATGGAACCAAGGTACACTAGCCCTTCAGGCTGAATGGACCATTATTATGAATAATGATGTAATTGTTTCTCCTGGATGGATTGAAAGCTTAATTAGTACCGCTGAGCGTAATAATCTAAAAATCATCTCTCCCTCATTAATTGAAGGCCCTTTAGACTATAATTTTGAATCTTTTGCTATTGATGCTTCAAGCAAAATGAAAAATAGCCTTCGCATTGGAGGAAAACATGCGGTATGCCTTGCTATCCATGAGTCAGTCTGGATGGATATTGGTTTTTTTCAACCTGTACCAAAATTATTAGGCTACGAAGATACGCTGTTTTTCCATGAAGTTGATAAGGCGGGTATTGCTATCGGGATGACGGGAGAATCCTGGTTACACCATTATGGTTCAATTACTCAATCTGCCATGAAACAAGAGCGAGGGCTGGCTGAAAAAGATGGCTTGGGTTACCGTTACAACTACCGTTTATTGCAACAAAGCTGGCTACGGAGAAAAATTAATAAGTTCAATAGAAAACGTGAACAGAAAAAATGGCATGATACTGAACTAGCCCAATTTGGTATGACCATGCACGGTTTACGTATTAACAATACTTTTGAGTGGCAATAAATACCTACAAAAATATATACCTGTCATGAATAAATCAATCAGTGTCATTGTTATTACAAAAAATGAATCAGAGCATATTGCTCGCTGCCTTACCTCTGTCTCTTGGGCTGATGAAATTATTGTTTTGGATTCGGGGAGTACAGATAATACTGTGTCAATCTGTAAACAATTTACTCCACATGTTTATCAGACTGACTGGCCCGGTTTTGGCCCACAAAAGCAACGTGCTTTAGATAAGGCAACAGGTGACTGGGTTTTATCTATCGATGCTGATGAGCAAATTACAGCCAAATTGAAACAGGAAATCCTACAAGCGATTGAATCTACCGATATTCCTGGCTATAAAATACCTCGTCTTTCTAGTTATTGCGGCAAACAAATGAAACATGGCGGCTGGTGGCCTGATTATGTTTTACGCTTGTTCCAACGTCAATATGGCGCATTCTCTGATGATATTGTTCATGAGCGAGTAATAATTGAGGGAGAACCTAAAAAATTAAAGAACCCCATTTTGCATGAAGCATTTATTAACCCAGATGAAGTCCTTCACAAAGTAAATTCTTATTCTACCTTGGGGGCAAAAAAGCTATTTGATAAAGGAAAATCAACTTCTCTAGGAATGGCTATTTTAAAAGGTTTTTGGACTTTTTTTCGAACTTACATCCTTAAGGCTTCGTTTTTAGATGGCTCACAAGGCTTAATGCTGGCAATTTCTAATGCGGAAGGCTCATATTATAAATACCTTAAGCTTTTAAGCTTACAAAACGAACAAAGCCAAAACTAATGCCTTTAATTTCAGTTATCGTAACTACTTATAACTGGCCAGAAGCACTAGAAGCCTGCATTAATAGTTTATTCGCACAAGAAGACCAGAATTTTGAAATTATTATTGCAGATGATGGCTCGACTGATGAGGCTAAAGTTTTAATTGAGAAACTTATTCAGCAAAATAGTATTCCAATAAAACATGCTTATCATGATGACTTAGGCTTTAGAGCAGGAACTATCCGTAACAAAGCGGTTGCTTTAAGTCAAGGTGAATATTTAATATTTATAGATGGAGATTGTGCTGTTTTTCCAAACTTCATTACTCGCCACCGCCAATTTGCAGAACCAGGCTATTTTGTGCCGGGTAACCGTATATTATTATCTCCACCTTATACAGAGATTGTGTTAAGCAATAAAACCCCCTTATATAGCCAGTCTACACTTTTTTATATTCAGCAGTGGCTATTACAAAATATTAACCGTATAACCCCTCTTATTTACAACCCTTTTTTATTCCTAAGATACCGAAAACCAAATCAATGGGAAAAAGCGATGACTTGTAACCTGGCAATGTATAAAAAAGATTTTATGGCGGTGAATGGCTTTGATGAAGCGTTTGAAGGCTGGGGTTATGAAGATTCTGATCTTGTGATACGTTTAATACATAATGGAATTAAGCGTAAAGAGGGGCGTTTTGCCATTCCTGTATTACACCACTGGCACAAGCAAAACGATCAAAGCAAGCATGATGAAAACTTTGACCGCCTTGCTCTTCGCTTAAATGATGAAAAATTTATTAAAGCAGTACAGGGTGTTGATCAATATTTATAAACACCATCTAACACTTAATAATTACAAAATGTAATACAATATGCTTTTCGGAATATTCCAGCTATTACATAGTAAATAATGCACTATTTAGAACCCAACCAAGATTACCGCGACAGCACTTTACGAGAAGACACTGAATTATCAGTCGAAGAGCTTAAAGCTGATGCAGAAAAACATTATGATGATTGCTATAACGATTATTTATTTGCCTGGTGTAATAAGGAAAACTTGGCTTTGCATTATGGTTACTGGGATGAGACGACTAAATCCCATCATCAGGCCTTAATCAACAAGAATCAGGTTCTTTATGATTTAGCCGGTATTTCTGTTGCTGACCATGTGTTAGATGCAGGTTGTGGTATTGGTGGCAGTTCTATCTGGATGGCTAAGCAGCATGGTAATCAGATGACAGCTATTACCATTAGCAAACAACAAACAGAACATGCCGCTCAACATGCTAAACGCCAAGGAGTTGCTGATAAAACTGATTTTCAAGTTGCTGATTTTTGTGCCACCCCTTTTGCTGATGAGTCTTTTGATGTTATTTGGGGTTTAGAAAGTGTTTGTCATGCTTTAAATAAAGGGGATTTTTTAAAAGAAGCTTTTCGTTTACTGCGTCCTGGTGGTCGTATTGTGGTTTGTGATGGGTTTATTACGCGTCGCGAATTTAATGATGATGAGTGGGAAGATATTGTAAGCTGTTTAAATGGCTGGGCTGTACCTAATTTATGTTCTCAAGATGAATTTAAACAATTATTAGCAGATAATCAATTTAGTCATATTTCCTATACGGATATAACTGCCGAGACTTTACCTTCGGCTGATTATATGTATAAAGTTGCAACCCGGTTAAAGCCTGTCCAGTTGTTAACTCAATGGCTGGGGTTACGCTCTAAAGCTCAAACAGCAAATTTTAAAGTCGGGATAGCTCAACACAGGCTATTTACAGACAAACTTGTTGAATATGGTATCTTTACAGCCACCAAAGCTTAGGGAGTCTGAAGAAATAAAGTTACCCATCACGCTTGCCTTTTTGCTCAGAAACAAAAAATCTTCGCAATATGGGTAACTTTATTCCATCAAACTCCCTTACCTTAATGGCAGTGATAAACTGCGTGGGAATTCATAATTAAGTTAAGCTTATAAAGTGTAGGATGAGCTGAGGTACGAAGCGCATCGCGTGCAATTGATGCGCTTCGTACCTCAGCTCATCCTACAATTTTCTATTTAACTTAATGGTAGTGCTACTGTTAAGTGAGTAGCCTCATCTGAAACAGGCGAGGCTAAAGTCTCTCTTCCAAATATTAGAATAAATATAGTTACCTACTTATGCCGGTTGCAAAATTATTTCCTTGCATCAAAATTACTTTCTTCAGCCTTTTTCAGCCCTAAATAAAGTATGAGCTTTTCTGCCTTATGGATAACAGGAATCGCTCCTCCCATTGCTACAGCATCAACTAAACAATACCATGCTGCTACACCACTGGGTGGGTTTCCTTGAGTTAAGCCTGAGGCGGGGTCAATTGCAGCCCAGTTCCATGTGCCTAGGGATGTCCCAATTAATTCCACCCAGCTGGTAATAAAAAAAGCACCTAAATACACCATAGGCGAGCGACCTTTAAATAAAAATAGCAAATAAATACAAAATAATAGTGTTCCTATTTGATCTTCTCGCCCAATTACGGCTGTTAATGCTAAAACGGCCCACGTTCCGCCCACAGCTACCACAAAAGCAGCAATAGCCCTGGCATGTTTTAAAAAAAGGTCTGTACGGCCTATAATAATAGCGGTCAAATAAACTAAGCCATGTCCAGGAGGAACAAACCAGGGAAGATTTTCTAAGCGATAGGTATAACCCGACATATAAATTGAAGCAAAATTCTCACCAATTGTGGCAAATGTTACAGCAACAAAAACTTGTGCTCTTACATATTTACACTCGCCTATTAGTATGAAAATTAAAGAAGCCCAGCCTGCTATGCCTAATGCATACTGCAATTCTATACTGGCAACTGAGTCAATTAAAAAGCATAAAGCAACAGCAATAAATGCAAACGAAATAATATAGTAATCTCGTTGAATGTGCGTAACTTTTACATCAACTGCTGGAAAATGTTGTAACATAATTTTTTACCTTTAATCACTCTATTAGCTGGTATGCTGATACAAAAAAACCGGCAAAGAGCCGGTTTTAATTTGTTTTCAAAAAGCATTAGTAGAGAAGTTATTAACCCCCCCTCTATAAACCTATTTTCCACCTTGAGTAATAGGCCATCCTTTATATTTTTGCTTTTCTTGTTTCTTTACATCTAGCTTTGAAATAACACCATCACGGTTTCTATCCAGTTTTCTAAATTGTTGTTGTTCATAAGCTAATAGCTCTTCTGGCTCAACTAAATGATCACCATCTGTATCCATCTTTTTAAGAATTTTTGCTGCTTCAGAATCGGCCGTTCTAAGTTCTTTTTTAATGGTTTTTTTAATGTTTTTCTCGGAAACCCCTTGCTTTCTTAATTCTTTAATTGTTTTAGCTAGGTCTTCCTTTATTTCAATAACAATTTCACCTTCAGAGATGTAGCCATCCTTATTAACATCATATGAGTCATCATTAAAGGTAATGCTTTCATCATAAAATTCTTTAAAATTAACGGCTTTATCACCTGTCTCATCCATAGAGTAAATTATATCATCAACTTTTTCCTCAGAATAACTTTGCGCATTAACACCAGACGCTGCAATCACTAAGGCACTTGCAATTAAAGGTTTTACTAAAATTTTCATTTTTTCCTCTTTGTTTAATCGAACTCAATCACTAATAGTAAGTATAGCTAACAATATTTATTCTAACACTTGGAAGTGAGGCTTTAGCCTCGCCTGACTCGTGCGAGGCTAAAGCCTCACTTCCAAAGTCTATTGATTCAAAGCGTTAAAATAATTTTGATCCCTACTTATAAGGATAGGGAAAGCTGCAGCATAAATCAATAGCCTCATACAAATACAGGGTAAAAACCTAATATTAAGCTGAAGCTTGACTCATATTTCAGTATAACAAATATAAGACCTATTTATTCTGACTTAATTTAACATTCCTCACTATTCACATAAACCAAAAATATTGCTCATATTCTCAAAGGCCAGGTTAAATTCAGCTATCCCATTAATAGCCCCATCAAAATTATCTTGCTGGTTTTTAACTAATAACTCATGGGCAATAATATGAATTCTCTCATGTGCCAGTTCAAGCCGATGTAGCCATTTTTCTTCAAATAACTGTTCTTGCCTTGCACGATGGATCCAATAACTGCAGTGGCAGTGCCTCATATCCATAATTGGACATGCTTCAATATCTTGAGGGGATGACTGCATATTGCTTATAAACAGATTTTTCCATCGTTCGCTGACTAATCGATATAATTTAATCTTGTTTTCTTTTTCTGTTCGCTGTTTACTGCTAAAAGACAGCCACTCTTGATTAGGAGTATAATTATTCAACCAGTTTAGAAATGTATCCGCCGGTATGGGTTTTGATATTCCATACCCTTGGGCACGTTCACAGCCCATAATAAGGAGCATCAGTCCATGGCTAGTTGTTTCCACCCCCTCAGCTATAATTTCGCGATTAAATGAGTCTGCCAGTGCAATCACACCATCAATAATCACATAGTCATTAGGGTCATCCAGCATGTCTCGTATAAAGCTTTGGTCTATTTTTATGGTATTAACCGGTAAATTTCTTAAATGGGTAAGTGATGAATAGCCTGTACCAAAATCATCAAGAGAAAAAGTAAGCCCTAACTGCTGCTTACAACTTTTTATAATGTTAATAATTGTGTTCAGATCACCCAGTGCCGAGCTTTCCAATATTTCTAACTGTAGGGTTTGAGAATTTACAGAGGGGCATTTAAGCAAAGCTGCACCGAATTTCTCAATAAAACCGGCCGATAATAAGTGGTTAGATGAGATATTAATGCTAACAACAAGGTTTATACCTTGTTGTTGCCATTTATCTAGTTGCAATAGTGCCTGATTAATAACCCAATCACCTATCTTGATTTCTAGGTCTGTAGCATCAACCAAGGGTAAGAAGTCGAATGGTGGAATTAGCCCTTTTTCTGGGTGTATCCATCGAATTAAGGCTTCAGCACCATAGACTTCTCCGGTTTTCATATTTACTTTGGGCTGATAAAATAATTGAAATTCATCGTTTTCTAAAGCATATTCAATTTCATTGAGCTGGCGCTGTTTGATTGTAATGGCTTGATTATGTTCGGTATTAAATAAGTAGTAATGACCTCTCCCAGACTGTTTAGCTTGATACATTGCCTGGTCAGCATGGCGTAGCAGGGTATCTATATCACCCGCATCACTCGGGTATAAGGTGACACCACATGAAGCTGATATTTTGTGAAGGTGGTTATCAATGATATAAGGCTGAGCTAAAGTATGATGAATACGCTCAATGGTCTTTTCGTACTGCTCAAAAGAAGCTATATCATTGAGTAGTATGGCAAATTCATCCCCTCCCTGACGTGAAACAGTGTCTTCCTCTCGAATAGCCGAAATAATTCGTTTTGCCACCTCAATTAATAACTGGTCACCCACTTCATGTCCATATTGATCGTTCACGGGTTTAAAATTATCTAAATCAAGAAAACAAATCGCAAGCTGCTGAGATGTTCTATGACTATGAGCAATCGCTTGATGGAAACGATCAACAAATAAAGCACGGTTAGGTAAGCCTGTCAGCACATCATAATGAGCCATTAACTTAATTTTTTCTTGCTGTTGTTTACTTTGAGTTATATCAGAGAACACACCAACATAATTGGTAACGTCACCTTTTTCGTCCAATAAAGTAGAAATATTGAGTAACTCAGCAAAAATTTCACCCTCTTTATGACGATTCCAAACTTCACCTTGCCAGTAACCTTGCTCATTAATCTGTTGCCACATGTCAGTATAGAATTCAGCACTTTGTTTACCAGAACTTAATAAACTTGGATTTTTTCCTATAACCTCCTCATAACTATATCCCGTGATCTCACTAAAAGCAGGATTAACATCAATAATACGCTTGTTTTTATCGGTAATAGTGATGCCTTCATGAGTATTGGTGAATACTTTTGACAGCATTAACAGTCGCTCATTAGTTTGACTTCGTTCAATCGTAATAGCAACTAATCGGGCGTAAAATTCGATCAATTCAAAATCTTTTTGTTCCGGTGAGCTGATTTCATGGTGATAAATTTCAAATGTGCCAAGAATCTTATTATGAGAACCCATAATAGGCTCAGACCAACATGCCTTTAGATTTGCTTTAGTGGTAACGTCTTTAAATGGTTCCCAATAAGGGTGCGATTGAATATCTTCAACAATAACACGTTGCTTAGTAAATACAGCAGTACCGCAACTACCTACGCCTTTGCCAATTTCAATACCATCAATGGCTTTTTTATAGAAATCAGGTAAATGAGGTGCCGCTCCCATTAATAAGTGTTTCTGGTCTTTATCCAATAATAAAATACTGCAAACAATGTTTGGGTGTGCCGCTTCAACGATATGGATGATTGATTCAAGAAGTATCGTTAATGGCGTGTTCTTAAACAATAGTTCCAAAACCTGGTGTTGCATGTTTTCATAAAATTTAGTACGTTTTTGTTGAGTAATATCACGAATTGTTGCCTGAACGATTGGTTTACCGGCTATTTTTGTTGTGCTAATAAGCACATCAGATAGAAAAGGCTTATTATTATCAATACGTTTATGTATCCATTCAAATTGATGTTTACCTTGATTAATAGCTGTTTCAATATGCTGTTGAGCCAAGATATCGGAACATTTACCGCCGAGTTGAGTTACAGGAGATATATCAGCGGGCGATTTACCACGTAGCATTTCTATAGAGGAACAACCAAACAAGTTTAATGCTGCAGTGTTAGCATCAATAAAACCTGTTTCATCAAGTATTACAATGGCATCATTGGTTGTTTCAAACAATTTACGGTACTTTTCATTTGCCTGCGATAAAGCAAGCTCACTGAGCTTCCTTTCTGTGACATCGACAAGGACCCACAATGACTCACCTTGTTCTTTGTTTAATATTGAACCACGCATATCGACCCAGACATGCTGACCGTCCTTGCCTAGAAGTTCTAGCTCATTTTTTATGATGTCTGTAGTTTTAATCTTGGCATAAGCCTCACCAACGAATTGATAGTCATCTTCTTTGGCATAGACTTGGAGTGTTGGACAACCAATTAACTCACCTTTCTGATAACCCAGCAGGGTTTCAAAAGCTTTATTGACCCAAGTGAATTGTCTACCTCGTACTGTCACAATACCAACTAGCGAGTTATCTAAAATAGCAGATTGTTCTGCTAATAGTTTTTCATTAGCAAGCTGATTCAGTGTTCTCTCAGTAATATCTTGAATAAACCCAGACAGCTTCTCTACGGTCCCATCTTTATTCAGCACTGCTTTACCACGACACTCAATCCAACGTTGTTCACCGTCATTTTGTCGGGTAATTCTGTATTCAATATGATGCTCTTTACCTGTTGCAAGGGAGTGTTGCAAAGAAGCCATTATCGCATCACAATCATCTTTATGAAGCAACTCATAAAGTAGCTCGGGGCTAGATTCAGAGCTTGCAGGTAAACCAAAAATAGCTTGAACTTGTTCAGACCAAAGTGCAGTTTTATCATCAGGAAATATATCCCAGTGGGCAATATGAGCATACCTTTGGGTTTCTTTTAATCGAGATTCATTTTTTTCGAGTTGGTGTTGGATTTGCTTTTGAGCCGTTATATCTCGAGCAATAGCAAATAAGCCGATAATTTCGCCACTCTCATTTTGTATTGGATATATACGGTTATCTACCCAGCCTTTATTACCTTCTTTATCTAGTATTTCTTGCTCTTTATAGGCAATATGTTCACCAGAAAACACTCGCTTTTCTAATTCATAATAGGTATCTGCGTATTGTTCTGGAAAAATATCGTAATCGGTTAAACCCAGTAAATCAGTCCAATGTTCGGATGCTTCAGTGAGTGAAACAAGTGTTTTGCTGGCTCCTGTAAAGACATGATTACGATCTTTAAAATAAATATAATCATCTGTATTTTCCATAACAGCCTTAAAATTAGTTAGCATCTGCGGACGTGCTAATTCGTTATAAAGGCTTTTGGCATCTTGCAGTAATAAATCAAGTATTACACCGGTATTATCGTCTAATTTTTTGGTATAGGTGGCTTTGACACAGCAAATATGGCCATTTAATTTCCTGATGCGGAAATTAAATAAACCAGATGGTGTTGATATATCAGTTGAAAATAGCTGATTAGAAATATCGTTATCACCCGTATGAATTCTATCTTTTAATCGGGTATTACCTGAAATAAAGCTATCCGCTGAAAACCCAAGCCATGTTTCTACACTGTCACTTACTGAGAGAGTAGACATTTGTTTGGATAATAAAATCTGAAAAGTGGCTTCAAATAAAGGCATTGTAAATAATCATACAATTAAGGGTGACGAGGTGCTCATTATAAGTTAAAAATAAATATTACCAAACCCCCTACTATCTATATCTAAACAGGGGATGTATAAGGCTGTTGATGATATTAACAGCATTGACGCTAACGGTCGTGAGTATCGCGAGTATTAGTTTAGCTGTTGCAGGTATATTGGTAAAATAAATTTCAGAATAAACACAGAGAACATTGTGGCTTAATGATCAAAAAATTTCGTGTTCTCCGTAACCTCTGTGGTAAAAATGTTAGGTTTTTTATACCCTGTTGCTTAATGAATTTGCTGGCCTGGTATAACTCTTTTTTCAGCAGCCCACTCGCCCAAATCAATAAGCTTACAACGTTCGCTGCAAAAAGGCTTAAATACCTCTTTATCACACCAAATTACAGTTTTTTGACAAGTAGGGCAGGAAACAATAATGGTTTTGCTTGATGTTTTTTTTGTATCCATTAGAAAATACAACTAGTCAGTGAAAAAGGAACATCTTCTGTTGTTTGTTGAGGACGTTTTTTGCCAGAAGAAGGAGACATAAAACGGATAGTAAACCGGTGTTTACCGCCACTTATTTCAGCAAATAAAGGGAGTGAACGGTCTATAGATACTCTAATTAGCTGAAAGGACTGTGATTTGTCGAGAGCTAATTGAAAAAAACCAGCCGTTGCATATTGCTGAGTTGGAAGGCTACTTTGGCGAATAAAAGTAAGGATGAGTTCTATTGCTGCACGAATATTAGCAAGGGATTTTGTCCATTGATTTAAATCCTGTTGTTGAGTTTCGGCATCTTGTTCTAACCAATAATGAAAAGCAGGTAAGTCAAAAGAGCAAGTGCCACCTGGGATAGAACTGCGTTGAGAAATACTTTGAAATAAATCACTTTCCATTATATGAATGCCAATTTTGCCATTGGTGTTATATAATTTTTTACTAATATCAGCCAAATTGGCTAAAATTTGGTCAAGTTTTTCAGTATCAACCCCTTGATTATTGGAAATTAGATTGAGGGTTTTTGAATGACGCTCTAGTTCTTTAAGTAATTCAGATTTTAAATCATTTCGACTAAAAATCATCAGAATATCGAGTAAAACTGAGATAACTGCACGGTTATCAGAAACAGTTGAACCACTCATAAAATGACTGAGTTGTTCAAATAATTGTTCTAGCCGCATAAATACCCGAATCCGCTCGTTTAAAGGGAATTCGTAGATGGTAGGTGTATTCACAAACAAAGCTGCCTAAATTGTTGTCGCTATTCTGGTTTCGTTAAATCTGTGATCATTTTTAAAGTAATGATACTTTGAATAGTAACAAGGTTAATCTATCTTTACAGGTTAAGGTAATAATTGTGAAGCTTTTTGACTTGTTCTGCAAGTTGAGATGTTGAATTAGAGTTATCAATAACATCATCAGCGTAAGATAACCTTGTTTTACGAGAACTTTGGCTAGAAATAATAGATAAAATACGGTCAATGGAAAGGTTGTCTCGTTGTTTAACACGCTCAATTTGAGTTTCTACTGGGCAGTCAACCACTAAAATTCGGTCTGCAAAGTGGGTCATCTTTGTTTCAATTAACAGTGGAATAGCAAGAATGCCATAATGAGAAGTTTGTTTATCACACTCTGCTTGTATTTGTTGGAATATCAGGGGATGAAGAATGGATTCTAATTGCAGTTTTTTCTCTTTATCAGAAAAAATTAATTCTCTTAAATAATGTCTATTTAAACTATTATCACTATTGATAATAAGTTTTCCAAAGACTTGTTGTAACTGGATAAGAGCCGGTTTTCCCGGTTCTACCAGTTGGTGCGCAATAATATCCGCATCGATAATGGGGGTGTTATATTGACTGAAAAGTTCAGTAATTGTTGACTTTCCACTACCTATGCCTCCCGTTAAAGCAACTTTTATCACTCTTTTAAAGCCCTACTGCATTTAAATAAAGTGCATTTATTTTATCGCCCCATAGCAGTGCCAGCCATCCGGCTGCGGCCAAATAAGGCCCAAAGGGAATAGGTATGTTACGGTCTTTTTTAACCAATAAAATCATGGAAATACCAATCACCGCACCCACTAAAGAGGAGAGTATAATAATAAGAGGTATATACTGCCAGCCTAGCCATGCACCAAACAGAGAGAGTAATTTAAAATCGCCATAACCCATACCTTCTTTTCCTGTTGCTAGTTTAAAGAGTTGATAAACAGTCCATAAGCTAAGGTAACCTGCAATAGCTCCAATAATACTGGAGTCTGTATCGGTAAACGTTGAAAATAAACTTAAAAACAATCCTAGCCATAACATAGGCAAAGTAATGGAATCAGGTAATAGTTGATGGTCAATATCAATAAAACTAAGCGCAATAAGTGCCCAGGTGAGTAATAATGCAAAGCCCATTTCAATAGTATAACCAAAATGGTAAGCCACTATTGCTGATGTAATTCCGGTAAACGCTTCAATTAAAGGGTAGCGAAGAGCAATATGGGTCTTGCAATTTGCACATTTCCCTTGCAAAAATAAATAACTGATAATTGGAATGTTCTGGTAAGCCTTGATGTCTGCATTGCAATTTGGGCAACGAGATAAGGGAAGCATAAGATTAAAAGGCTCCTGCTTGTCATCGTTATCTTCAATTTCTAAATATTCTTTACATTCTTTTTTCCAGCCAATATCCATCATCACAGGCAGTCGATAAATAACAACATTTAAAAAACTACCTACAAGTAAACCAATAATAAGGACTAAAGCCGTCAGTAGTCCAGGAGATGATTGAAAAATAATGTGTAGTTGGTACATAAAAGGTGAGCCTTTTTATAGAAAACAATTATGAGAGACTGAGCTATCAACAAGCCACAGCTTAATGATTGTAGAGCGGACTAAAGTCCGCTCTACAAAGTCTTAATTTATAATTTTTATTAAGTTGTGGTGTGTATAGCGATTATTTTATATTTCAGTAGTCCGAATAAGTGTAGACCATAAAAATAGTTTAGTTAATCTTGAAGGTATTCTTGTTCTGAAGACGAAAGCTAATCTGGGTTCTTGGGCTTGGCTCTCTTATGAGTAGGAAACGCAGTGCTTTAGAAGTCGTGAAAATACTTTTAATTACAACCCTTCTTTTTTGGAAACATAAATATTTCTGATTATGTGAACTTTAGCCAACACTCAATCTATTGCTTTAATCTCTTCACTGCCATTCAGTTAAGGTATTTTATTATTTTGTATCTTTGCAGGAGTGGCTTTAGCCGCCCCTACAAAATATCATTTTATTAACTTAATACCCCGCGCCTTCAACCATTGAGGCAGCTATCAGACCATAAGCAGTAGTCCAGGCATCTTTGGCTTCAGCTGTAAATTCATCACCTAGAGCTTGTTCCAATGTCCATAATAAAGCCGCACCAACAGTATCATAGTGTTCAGGCTGTACTCCATATTCTACATGGCGTTTGCCCATTTCTTGCAGGGCAGGAACAACATGCTCTAAATTATTAAGAGAATTAACCACAAGATTAATTGAGGTGACTAATTTGTCGCCTTGAACTTTCATATCGCCGCTAAATAAAGCTTTTACTTCAGGGGCCATTTGAAATAATTTGCGATAAAACAAATCAGCAGTTTGATCCTTAACAGGAACAACCATTTTCCAAGTAGATTGAACAATATCTATTTGGTCTTCTGTAATAGGAGGAATACTTTCTGCTTCAATACGCTCTTGCTCAAGCCTTTCCTGCTCGATACGTTCAAGTTCAGCACGCTCTTGTTCCAGCCTTTCTTGCTCAATACGTTCAAGTTCAACACGTTCTTGTTCCAGCCTTTCTTGCTCAATACGTTCAAGTTCAACACGTTCTTGTTCCAGTCTTTCTTGCTCAATACGTTCAAGTTCAGCGCGTTCTTGTTCCAGCCTTTCCTGCTCGATACGTTCAAGTTCAACACGTTCTTGTTCCAGTCTTTCTTGCTCAATACGTTCAAGTTCAGCGCGTTCTTGTTCCAGCCTTTCTTGCTCAATACGCTCACGTTCAATACGTTCTTGTTCGAGCCTATACTCAAGCTCTTCTTGAGTGCTATTTAATTCACGTTCTTGTCTGGCAATATCTTCGGCTTTTAATTCTAATTCGTACTGGGCCTTTTTGATTTGTTGTTCTTGCTGGACACTGCGTTCTGTCGCTAAAGCAAGCTCATCTTGTTGCTCTTTAATTTGTAGCTCATGCCGTGATAACTGGTATTGGCGGTTTTCAATATCTTCAGCAATTTGTTTGGCTGTTCGTGATTCTTGCGCAGTCTGTTCTTGTGTATTTTCAAGTTCTTGACGAATATTTTGTAAGATGGCTTCCTCTTGAGACAATCGATTTGCCTGCTCAATTAAATCATCTTGCATAAAGCGTAATTCACGCTCAGCTTGGGCAATAGCCGCTTCACGCTCAGATAATTCTTGTTGCTGAATTCTTCTGGATCTTTCTTGCTGTACTTCCAATTCTTCTTGAGCTAATTGTGCGTCTCTAATGGCTTGGTTATCTTGCTCCCTTCGGTCATAATCTTGTTCAGGTTCTAGGGTAACTGTTTCAGTTAGCTTTTTGTTAGCTTTTTCCGGCCAAAGCACAAACACTAATAAAGCTAAAACAATAACGATTAGAATTTCCATAAAAGTATCCTCATATTTATTATAGTTATTATTGAACTGAATCGAATTTAACCGAAACAGAAACATTGGTCAAATACTACCATAAGCATAGTGGTGTTGTGCATTGTAAAATGCGATATAGTAATAATACTTTTATATTAAATAGGATGCTGATATGTCATTAAGGTCTAAAATTCTACCTGATTTAATTAAAGCGGTAAGTTCAATAATTGAACAAAATGCAGAGGAAGTAACAGTATTAGATCAGGTGCTTGGTGATGGTGATCATGTCACTAATTTACAACGAGGGCTGGATGCGTTAAATCAGCAAGCAGATGAAATAGCCAAGCTTGAGTGGGCGGAAGCTATTCAAAAAATAGGTATGACCTTATTATCCACAATGGGAGGTGCATCTGGTTCATTAATGGGTACACTTTTTATTAGCATGAGTAAGGCGATGGCAGGCAAAACGGAATTTAATCAACAACAATTTGCAGAAGTTTTTGTTGCAGGCGTTGAAGCCGTTAAAAAAAGAGGGAAATCCGAAGCAGGGGAAAAAACCATGCTTGATACCTTAATACCCGTAGCAGATAAAATGCTGAAAGGGGGAAGTATGGATGAAATTTGTCAGAGCGCTGTTAAAGGTATGGAATCCACCCGAGATATGAAGGCAACAAAGGGACGAGCATCATATTTAGAAGAAAAAAGTCTGGGGCATATTGATGCAGGTGCAAGAACCAGTCAGTTAATGATTTGTGCAATAGTGGATGAACTGAAAAATAACAGTGGAAGCTTGGGATAAGTGACTGTTTGGTGTGCTGGATATAGAGTAGAGCGGACTTTAGTCGGCTATTGAATTCGTATTTTTTGAGTTATTATGGACTAAAGCTCGCTCTACAATCAATACACTTAATGGCATCTTTCATTTTAACCATAAAATAGCTTACACTTTTTAGTGTGAGAAAATAAACACATCATTGTAGGATGTGCTGAGGAACGAAGCGCATCAGCTAAACTTCATTTGATGCACCTCCTAACGTCGGCACATCCTACAGAAATATCAATACAAAAGTGTAAACTGGAAACTGAAAGATGCCCACTTAATTGATTAAATCAAGCTGAGGTCAGCTAATGAATCATGGTGGTTGGTTTTAAAATGTCATTTAGTAGAAAGTTGGTCTGGCCTCACCGTTTTAGCAGCCTTTACGTAAACTAGCTGTATTTACGGGTGCATCCCACATTTGCATCATTTCTTCATCAAGTAAAGTTAGAGTAATTGAACAGCCCACCATATCAAGCGAGGTGGTGTAGTTACCTACAAGTGAGCGACAAATTTCAATACCTTTGTTTTCCCAATATTGTGCAGCTAAATCATAAATTAAATGCAATTCCATAAGAGGTGTCGCTCCTAGCCCATTTATATGTAGTAAGGCTTTTTGACCTTTTTTTGGTTTTAGATCCTCGTCAATAGCTTGTGCTATTTGCTTTACTATTTTTGTTGCAGGTTGAAGTTTGAGTGTTTCGTGCCCTCGTTCGCCATGAATACCCACCCCCATTTCCATTTCATCATTTGCTAGTTCAAAAGTGGGTTTTCCTAAGGCAGGTACGGTACAACAATTTAATGCGACACCCATGGATGCTGTCATTTGATTGACTTTATCACCTAATACTTTGCAGTCAGCTAGGTTCATTCCACGTTCAGCCGCAGCCCCAACAATTTTTTCAACAATTAAAGTACCTGCTACCCCTCGTCGTCCTGTACTGTGAGTCTTGGGTAGGGAAACATCGTCGTCCACTAAAATGGTTTCAAAGGGGCAGGCAATCATCTCGCTGGCAATTTCAAAGTTCATGACATCACCTGCGTAATTTTTTACAATAAATAATACGCCACCACCATTTTCAACTAACTCAACCGCTGTTATCATTTGATCTGGGGTGGGAGATGTAAATACCTGCCCTGGACACGCGGCATCAAGCATACCTTTACCAACAAAACCTGTGTGTAGTGGCTCGTGACCAGAACCTCCACCGGAAACAAGGGTTACTTTATTAGTGGATGTCGCTGTGTTGCGAGTTACAACTGTGGGGTGTGTGTGAAGCTGAATAATATCTGAGTGAGCTTTAGCAAAGCCTTGAAGGCTTTCATCAAGTAGGGTATCAATATTATTTAGAAATTTTTTCATAAGTAGAGTCTCCTGATTTAATACTGTTTCGCATGCGGGGTTTATAGTTGTAGTCATACATCCGACCAAGCATATAAGGCATAATAAAACCACAAGCGAGACTTTGTAAAATACAAGCAATATTCTCAGATTAACATGAATTATTGATGGTTTGCTAATTGTAATGCAGCCGTTATGGCAGGAAGGTCAGGTAAAATCCAGGTAGGTTGATAGTCTATAGACATTAGGTCTTGTTCGCTGGATATACCTGTTAAAACCATAATGCTGCGAATACCTGTATTAACGGCTCCAAGAATATCCGTATTTAAACGGTCTCCAATTGCAATAGTTTGGTCTGGTGCTACCCCCAGTATATTTATAGCCTGTTGATACATAATAGCTTCTGGCTTGCCAATTATGGTGGGTGATACTTTTGTTGCTGATGCGAGAGCTGCTAAAATAGCCCCATTCCCTAAAACAGGCCCTCGTTCAGTTGGAAGTGTCGTGTCTGCGTTACTGGCAATAAACTTTGCACCTGCACAGATATGGAGAGACGCTTCAGCTAATTTATTCCAAGTAAGGTGTCTGTCTAAACCGCAAATAACAAAGTCTGCTACCTTGCTTTGTTTGCTAAAAGGGGTATTTATAATAGTAAAGCCTTTATCAAGAAGGGGTTGGCGTAAACCCTCTTCACCAATAACCAATACTCGAGTGTCACAGGGATTTACTTGCTCTGATAAGTAATGTGCAGTGGCCATGCTGGATGTCAGTATTTCATTTGCTGAAACTATAACCCCCATTGACTGAAGTTTATTTATATATTGAGCCTGAGTGAGGCTGGCATTATTTGTTGCAAGAATAAAGGGTAATTTTTGTTGTCTAAGTAATCCAAAAAAGGCTTTTAACCCAGGTAAAGCCCTTGTACCCTCCCATAGTACGCCATCCATATCAATGATAAGAGCATGTATATTGGTAAGTGCTTGCATTTTAAGATATATGTGTTGGTTGTAATAAAGAATGGGGAAGAGGATGGCATACTATGCTTTAATTTGTCTATATTGTTGGTAAAAAACAAAGATATGTTGCTTAAAAGCCTATCAGGTAAAGGGGGGTAAATAAACTGAATGAGTTTTTTTGTGAGGCCGTTAGTGTTTAAGCTTTGTATTTATAACCTATTGAACTTATTATATTTTTACTGTTTCTACTAAAGGAAATGACAGTGCTTGTAGTAACAGGAGGAAGTGAGGAAATTGACAGGCAAGTATGTTCTGATTTAGAGTGCGGTTTGAAAAAAAGTTTTTCAATAAAAATTATAAACAATCGGAGTATATAACATGGCAACACCATTAATTCAAATGGCATTAGACTCACTAGATTTTGAC
Source organism: Gammaproteobacteria bacterium (assembly GCA_024277935.1). Classification (GTDB taxonomy): domain Bacteria; phylum Pseudomonadota; class Gammaproteobacteria; order Methylococcales; family Methylomonadaceae; genus QPIN01. Next base: position 89 of record JAJRUF010000111.1, on the reverse strand, counting down.
GCAACAGTAGCACTAGCAGAAGAAGTAGCGCCATATATTGACATCTTTGAAATCGGTACACCATGCATCAAGCACAATGGAGTTCCACT
>JAJRUF010000110.1 GCA_024277935.1 Gammaproteobacteria bacterium | reverse complement strand
ATGCACCAGTATATACATTAGTCCCCAACCCCCATTTATTATTGATATATGAATTAACAACGCCTCTCGCATCTCTAACAATTAAAACAAACTTGACCGCACATTCAGATGAATTAACAATCAAATCAAGAACATCTATATACTCTGTTAGCTGAGGGTCCTTGTACCCCCAAGATTTAATGTTTTTTCGTTTTAGGAAACTACTGATAGAGACGTCATTATATTTCTTATAAAATTGCTCGTTGAAATTAATTTTAATTTCATCGAATGATCGCGCCAAAGAAAATAATTCTTTTATAGGTATCCCTTCATTCTGTACAAAAAAATTCGGATGACTAGATAGAACTCTGGTGAGTAGAGTTGTTCCTGAGCGCTGAGTGCCTAAAATAAACAATTCTGGCATCGTTTTTTCCTTTTTCATTTTTACCCTACTAATAAATATTTAGCCTAATAATATAGTCACATAAACTCATAACGGCCTCAAGCCGCTTGGTTTCCACACAACTCAAAAAAGAGCTCTACCACTTCTGCGAGCAAAGCCATGCCGACTTTGTAATGGCGGCAATTATTATGCTCTATTGACCTTCCAGAATTAATATATTTTGTACCTGACTCGCTATAAGTAAGCTACACAATATTCTTAGCAACCTACTTTCTCACCACTATAGAGTATGGTTTTTCCACAAAAATGAACACCATGGAAGATGTGATTAAAGTTAATAAAAAAGCCAGAGGAAGGAGCAACCAAATTAATGCCTCCTCATAGTGAGACGGCGGATAGACTCTATCAAAAACATAAAAGAAGCCCAACAATGTGATGCCATGGAATAAATAATATGAATAGCTCATATTGCCAAACCAACGCACAGGCCGACTTGAAAGAATTTTAGTCAAAAACCCTGACGACACAAAACACTCTAAACAAAAAATGTAAAACAATATATACAGTGAAAAATGCTTCCACCTTCCATCAGCTCCGATGTCTTTTAAAAAATAAACCAAAAACATTGCTATTAAGAAAGAAGGTATACCTAATGGCGGGATACTCTTAAAGTATTCACCTTCAACCGTTTCGTATAACAAAATCCCCGCAACAAACATTAACAAACGAATATGACCGCCATAAACAGCAAAGTAACTAAAGAAAACAATCGAGACCAAAACAAAAAAAACAATTCGTTTTTCAGGATCCCACGAACGCATCGACAATATATATATCAATAATGGAATAAGCAAATAGTAAAAAAACTCATAGCTTAATGACCATGCCACAGTAATCATAGGCTGTATATCAAACAAGCCAGGGAGAAGTAAAAAATTTTGGACAATGTATATTATTCCATCTTCCCAAGAATCAGGAATTTTTGATTCAGATGGAAAAACCACAGACAATAAAAGATACAATATAAAAACCACAAAAAACGTAGGGTAAATTCGTTGTATTCGCCTAAAAAAATAATTTTTAAATGGTCTGTGCTTTTTAATAAGCATCCCATATATTAGATAACCGCTCAAAACAAAAAACAAATCCACACCAACATCCCCTACGCTACGCAAATAGGATGCAATTTGAGCTGTAAACGAATCCTCTAATAATCGGTGTTGAAACAATGTAACGTAATGGACAATGAAAACGAGGAATGCCGCTAGGCCACGTATCCCCTCCATTGATCTAATAGTTTTATGCTCTGAATGTGAAACTTCAAATGTATTTTTTAGCCAGTTCATTTATTACACTTAGTGATTTGTATGAAAACTGCAAACTTAAGACCGGGTACGACTCTCATTTTCCCCGTCGAATTTCTACACGATTGGAATATTAATGGTGCTTTACCATGCTGATACTGCCTTTTTATAGTAAAAAACTATATAAAATCAATTGTTTTATTTTTTTTCATGCAAAACAATTACGGTATATAAACATGAAATAAACAAAATCAACCAGTAAATTGACTGCACACGAAATTGGTTAAGAAAGCTAGCGGTCACTAAAATAGACACAAATGAAGACAGTAGCGCATGAGCTAAATAATACTGATAGATGTTGTTATTCTCAATACACCTTATTTTTGTTAACTTTGCTATTTTTAATGTGGACAATATAAGCATTATAAAAAAGAACAGGCCATGCCACCCCAGCTCAGAAAGGGCCTGAAACCAAATAGAATGAACGGATTTATGTAGCTGCCCTGGAGCAAACAAGTGAGCCTCAACATAAATAGGACTTAAATGCTCATAGCCTAAGGCTCCAACACCAAAAGGATGATCCCTAAGTAAATCAAACGTTGCAAGCCACATTCGGTATCGATGAGAGCCGCTTTTTTCCTCATCTTGAATGTCCGTCAAAGTAGACATGCGCTCAATAAACCCTTCATCTACTAACGTCACCAATACTGACAAACCGAGTATTATGAATACAAAGACTAAAGACCTTTGATACTTAACTTTAAAACTTGATGTAAACATTACCCACAGGAAGTACATAACCCCAGCCACAACCCCCAAAAAAGCACCTCGGCTATTTATCAAGATCAATGCATTTACAATAAAGACACCCGTAATAGCAATAAATAATTTTACTTTTTTACTGCCTTGCCAAAAATAAAAAACGAGCAAGGGAAACGCCGGGGTTATTGCTGCGGCAGCACCATTAGAATCAGGGGAATCTGATAGGCCGATACCCTCAACTCGCCCTCCAATATTTCGACCAACGCTATAAGCCTCAAAGCCAATATAGAAACAACCAAGGATATAAGCAAATAGCGCCCATTCTATTTTTTTTTGCGAATCAAGAACCTTGTATGAAAACCCCAATATGATTACAAGCTTCAAATATAAAATAAAAAAATACCAATGCCTTTCAGGAACAGACGCATAAAAGTAAGTAATAAAAAATGTCGCAATTAACAGTAGCATCCATTTGAATTGAGGGATATCTACTAATTTATTCTTTTGATAATCTTTATATTTAATAATAAAGACCAATATAAGAATAATAACGGATATCTTAGAATAAGGTAACAAGGGTATGTATGCTGCCCACCATCTATTTTCCGGATTAAGAAAGTAAACCATTTCATATAGGTAAAATGCCCAGTGCGCCCCATATATAAACGGAAGAGTTACCCCCGCAAGAAAAATAAGGATGACGAATAATACAATTTTAGGCATTATGATTCCTGATTACACCAGAGACTCAGCTGCTTACCAAGATGATGCTAGAATAGTAATCTTTAAATTTTTAACATGCTACTGAAACAAATTTTTATCGCCCACATTAAACCCTTCACAACAAGGTTAAAATCAATTTGCTTAACACAGTATAATTAGCAAGCTCAACCAACAAAGACTTGGGGCGCACCAATTTTCACAAGCTAAAACCTCTAACACTTTCCCCACCCAGGACACACACTCAACGCCTATCAATCTCTCTCTTTGTCAAAAACTGTAATGATATTCACTAGAAACACCTAATGACATAGCGAAATCTCACGTGACTGCTATATTGATACAACAAACCACCTGTTAATTATACGCCCCAAGCGGCAATGAGCAGCGCTCAAAGGACTTAACTGCATGGATCTCTAAGAACAATAACAGATGTCCAGCAAAAATAATTTAAAAATTTAATCTTCTTCAATAAGATTCCATCGATTTTCTCCAGAAACTTATTTGACTTGTCTCTTAAATTATCTGATTTATATATATACACAAAAAAAAGGGAGAACAATGACAATAAAACATAACCTTGCACATCGACCGTCGTAAAATACTTTTTTAGTAACTTAATATCAGCAGGCACTAAAGGATGCTCATCATCGGTCCTCATTTTAGGCGTCAACAATCTATATAACGCTACTATAGGGTTCAGCGCCATAGGCTCTTCCATAACAACAAATCCGTCCTTATTTAAAGCCTTGCTCCATGATGCGGCTGATTTTTGAATATCCAGGTGATGCAGAACGCCCAAACAACATATAACATCAAAACTGTTTTCTGGCACATCTAAATCTTCAGCATTACCTACAACTGCCGAAGCTATATTTGACAATTTTTCTTGCTCAATTTTTTCATTTAACCTTTTAATAGGCTCACTCGCTATGTCGATACCCAACACTTTCTCTGCCCCAGCTTTAGCTAAAGGCGTTACCCCTCCTTCAGCACAACCTACAACAATTATTTTTTTTCCCAATGTGTTGTCACTCAGCACTTTCTGATATGACTTAAACGCTTCATTGGTCAAATAATAAAACTTATTACGCCGACCAATAAAAGGATCGTCCTTCGTTCGCGCATTTTGAAACTCAGCTTCTGTTTTTAAGCGAACACTTTCATCTTTCATATTAACTCCATTCATTCAATAGTATAAATACAGGTAAAACCGCTCATAAATATTTGCCTAAACTAGATCAGCCTCAAGTTAGGACTCAATAATTTATAGGCATTAAGCGTATACTGATTTCAACAGTTTTATTGTTTAAACCAGCGCCAGAAACCACCACTTAAAGGCATAATCTGTTAAACCATTCAGCAAAAGGTTAGAAGTTTAAACTTTAAATTCAGGCAAATGTAAGTCGGCCTCTCTCAACATCTCTTTGAAATCTTTGATAATCATCCTGAACTCCAATATCTATAAAATATCCGTTAGTTTCAAAGGCGTTAGATTTAAGTTCGTTGATTTTCATCTGCATAAAATCAGTCTCAAATGAAAACTTCTCCGGCATATTATGTCGCTCAAAAATGTTCTTATTTAAACAATAAGTTCCTGTATTAATATAACCTTTGTTAATTTTTCTTTTTTCATTAAATTGCTGTATAGCCCCATTACTCACATCAACATCAACCGTGCCATAACGATCAAAATCAAACATTTCTTTCAGCGCAATTGTTATTTCTGCTCGATGTTGCTTATGTGACAAGATCATTTCATTAAGATCAATCTGGCAATAGGTATCACCATTAATTACAACAACCTCATCATCAGTCACTTTATCCATACATGCGGATATTGCCCCCCCCGTGCCTAAAGGTTCTTTCTCCAGCACATAGGACAATTCAAGGCCACACCAAAACTCCCCAAAGTAATCCCTTATTTGCTCACCTAAGTAGCCGACAGAAAATACAACTCGCGTTACTCCTTCACCTTTAAGCATTTTCAACAGATAATAAAGAAAAGGCTTATCTACTACGGGAACCATTGGTTTGGGCACTGTTAAAGTTAACGGCCTTAATCGAGTACCCTTCCCTCCGGCTAAAATAATTGCTTCCATAAATCAGTACTAAAGATTAAGGGATTTAGCGCTATTTTTAAACAAAGCATCTTCCACAATACCGCAGATAATATGCCCAATTAATATATGTGACTCCTGAATCCTTGGTGTTTCACTGGACGGCACACAAAGACAGTAATCACTATATTGCTTCATCTTCCCCCCTGTTTCTCCTGTCCAGCCAATGGTAATGATTTCCCGGCTTTGACAAACTTTAAACGCTTCGATAATGTTTTGTGAGTTACCTGAAGTTGATATACCAATTAAAACATCTCCAGCTTTTCCATTAGCCAGTATTTGACGACTAAAAATTTCATTATAACCCCGGTCATTACCTATCGCTGTTAGAATAGAAGTGTCAGTTGTTAATGCTATAGAAGACAAAGCAGGGCGGTCATAACTCAACTGATTAACAAACTCAGCAGCTATATGCTGCGCATCTGCCGCACTGCCACCATTACCAGCCAGCATTACTTTCCCTCCTTGCCGAAAAACATTCAAACAAATATTAGCTGTTTCTTGCATACTAGCAATAACTTTTTTATCTGAGAGTAATTTTTGCTTAGTAGTAATTGAGCTCTCTATCTCTTGAAGGATAAACTGATTTAGACTATTGTCCATGATTGCACTCCATTTTTTTCAAAGTGAAAATTAACCACTTTGCCAGGCTCTTTTTCAAGCATACGAACCAAGTTCAGCTTTTCAACGGGGTTGACTAAAAACATAATAAAACCTCCACCCCCAGCACCTGAGACCTTGCCTGCATATGCCCCTGCATTTTTCGCCCTGTTTATTAAATCATCAATTTCTTTATTAGAAATCTTTGTAGCTAATTTACGTTTAGCGTCCCATGACCTGCCAAGAATTTCAGCAAAACGAGACATGTTTCCATGTAACAGCGATTCTTTCATATCAAAAGCATCTTGCTTTAATTGATGAGTAGCATCTAATGATCGGGAATCACCTGATTCGATATGCTCAATTTGCTGGTCAATAATCTCTGCAGATGATCGTGAAACCCCAGTATAATAAAGCACCATGGATGAATTTAATTCATGTATAATCCAGTTTTTCACCCTCAGCGGGTTAACAATTACTCGCTCCTCTGCGTAAAACTCCATAAAATTAAACCCCCCAAAGGTGGCTGCATATTGATCTTGCCGCCCCCCCGTAAGACCAATGTCGAGACGTTCAATTTCGTACGCAATATGTGCAATTTCATACTCCCCTAAAGGCAACCTTAACCATTCAACAAAAGCGGTGAGTATTGCAACCATCATTGTTGAGGACGACCCTAAACCCGAACCAGCCAATGCATCAGAATACGTAGTTACTTTACATGCCAGGGGCTTACCTTGATTAAAAGAAGCTACTACTCTGTTGTAGACACCTTTATGCAGATCTAACAAGCCATCATATTCAAGCTGCCTATTAAGCTCGCCTTCGTAGTATTCGTCTCGATCAGCAGCAACAAAAATAATTTTATCCTCCTCTAACGGCTCAATTGTACAATACGCATACATAGCAATCGTTGCATTGAGAACCGCCCCACCATACTCATCGCAATAAGGAGAAACATCAGTGCCTCCTCCAGACAAACCTAACCTTAATGGCGCTCGTGACCTTATTATTTGTTTATTCATAGTTATCTAGCTGAATTTAATATTTTTGTAATGTCTTGCTTTAATAAAACTAAAAAAAGAGGTTACAATAATTTTTCAATTTCTTTTAAATTACTATCCCAGTTATAATTTTCCAGGATACATGTGCGCCCTGCTCGGCAGTCTTCTTCCGGCGCCTCTAGTACTTCAATCACTGCATCAATAAGTGACTGCTCATCATTAGCCACCCTGGGCTCAAAACCGTGGCAAATTTTAATCCCTTGCATAGCATTTGTAGTGGCTATCACGGGCCTTTCCATCGACATGGCTTCCAACACCTTATTTTGAATCCCTCTGGCTGTTCGTAAAGGCAAAATTGCTGCAGCAGCATGTGCCAGATAGGGACGTATATCATCCACACTGCCTGTTACCACTACGCCATCTATTGATTGCAGCTTTTTAACTTCATCAGATGGATTCAAACCAACAATATAAAATCTTGCATCGGGAAATCGTTGATGTATTTTTGGAAAAATGCTTTCCCCAAACCATATGGCCGCATCCACATTTGGCCAGTAGTCCATAACCCCAACAAAAACAAAAACCTTTTCTTTAGCCTGGTAAAAGTTCTCATACTCCAGCTCTGGGTCAAAAAACTTACTATCAACACCTTGTGTACGATAAACAACTTTTTGCCTAACATCTGGAACCAGCTCCTTAAAAAAGTCAGCTTCCGCCTTTGAGACAAGCACCGTCGTATCAAACTCTCTTGCCATGGCCGCTTCAAAACTCAACAAATATTTTGATTCTCGCCGATAAATCCAACTCATTGGCCAGGCAAGCTTCTTTGCATACTGCCTCCACTTATCCGAATCGACATCCTCTAAATCAAGCACTGTTTTTGTAGCATCTGGAAGTTTTTTACTAACATACTGCGCCATTGGGCCAGAAAAAATTAAAACCGAGTCAATATTTTTCGAATCTATCGTTTCATCAACCCATTGTTGCATTTGCGCATTCTGATAATAATGAATAGATAAAGCTTCTTGGCTAAAAAAACCTTTTAAGCTGAATAACTTTGCCACGTTTGGATTAAGCTTTAAAATACAGCTCTCTTTACAATATTTATTAACATTTTCAATATATTGCCAATCATTATCATCATCAACAAATGTAGCCAGATAAATTGTAAAATGTCGCTGAAGATACTTCAGCATATTATATGATGTGATTTTATCCCCTTTGTTTGGCGGATAAGGGAGTCTATGCACTAAGTATAATAACGATTTCATCATTTTTTCTCATTGGTAAACTGAAGGAAGCTGCGCGATTTCTAAAGATAAAAATTTATTATTACGTACAATTTAGCTAAAAAAAACGTTACGATCGCCCCTCACAGAGCTAAAGGCTCCATAATGCTTGCTCCCTCTACCCCCTCGAACTATAGATGAATTTGAGAAAAAAGTGGACAGTTTGCAAGACTGGCTCTATATAATAATTTTAGGCACAACTGCTCCCACTTACGAAACATGAGTAACGACCCGGTGGACAATTCTGAATAAATTTATTTTTAATAGGGAGCCCTGGCGCGGTTCAAATTGTTTAGATCCCTTTCAGCATAAACTTTAATCGCACAAGGTACTGATAGGGATTAGTCTAACTTATGAGGCCACTAATAATGAGTGCTCACACGTATGATAGTGTATAAAAATAGCTAAGCATAGAACCAAAACATATCGGGGTTAAAATTAATTTACAGCGTAAATGCCATTTTAGCCAAGCTTTCCTTTAAGTATCGTTGAATATAGCCAAAACTAAAAAAATCTGACCAAAATGGCTATTCCGCGCTACAATCAGCAAAACTCAACTAGCATCTAAATCGAGTATTATAAAAGATCTCACTAACGATATAACAGTAATTTACAGATTTATGAAGCAAATTATAAAACACCTCTTAAACCTCATTTCTCAATTTTTGGTTTTACCACTAGCCATCCCATGCAAATTAGAAGAAATCATTTTCTCCAAAAACACCGAGTTAATATTTCATATATGCACACATATTATGGCCCTGTTTCCAGGCTTACCCGGTGCATTTCTACGCCGCGGATTTTACTCTCTGACCCTGGATGAATGCTCCCTCCATTGTCATATTGGCTTTGGCTCCCTTTTTTCCCACCGTTGCACAAGCGTCGGCAAACATGTCTATATAGGCAGCTACTCAATTATAGGATCCGCTAAACTAGGCGAACACTGCCTGATTGGCAGTCGAGTCAGCATTTTAAGCGGTAAAGCATTACATGTTTTAGATGATGATGGTACGTGGACTCCGTATTCAGCTGAACGATTAAGTCAAGTTAAGCTGGAAAAAAATATTTGGGTAGGTGAAGGCGCGATAATTGCCGCCGATGTCGGAGAAGGAAGTATGGTTGGCGCTGGTGCTGTTATTACTACAAATGTAAAACCTCACATTATAGTTACCGGAAACCCTGCTCGCTTTGTTACAAACCTTGAAAATAATGCGTAATTTTTCTACATGATTTCAAGATAATATAAAATGAGGCTTTATTTTACATCCTGTCAAAATTAGAACTAAAATCCAATTTCCAAATGATTTTACTCCTGATTCAAATATATTACTTAACAACCATATAACAACTCTATCTATAAAAACTTGATTGGTGAAAAATATTTTCCATATCCTATTAAAAGAAAAAGCAGGCCAGGCTAGAAAAGCAACTCAAGTACAGTTTGGAGTACCATTTCCCAAGGGCCTGTTTTTTAATCACAGAGAACTGGGCGTGAAAACAGATAACGGGGCTGTTTTAACATCAAACATATCAACAACGGTTCTATGGCCAGATAATAGTATTAAGTGGTGCTTGGTTAAAACCCAGGTTAAATTCAACCCGAATGAATCCTTAAAATTAATAATAGAAAAACATTCAGAAAAATACAATTCAAGCCAATGCTCTTCAGGGTTTATTTTTGAGACAGAAGCGGAAATAAAAATTAAAACAAAAAACTGTCTTTTTGAACTAGATAAAAAAAGATTTAATTTTTTAGATAAAGTCATCAATAATAATAATAGTATCGTAGAAAATGGATATTGCACTTTAAAAACAAAACAATACGGGCACCTGAAGCCCGAAGTGTCTAGCTATCGGTACCATACATCGCCCTCATCAGGCTGCCCTCTGTCATCCGAATTGACAATGGAAGGCTTTTTTCGTTCAGGAACAGGGGAGCTAATAGCTAATTTCACAACCACCTTAACGTTCTATATAGAGACTGACATAGTGAGGTGTGATTTCACCTTACATAACCCAAAACCTGCCAGGCACACTGCCGGCCTTTGGGATTTAGGCGACCCCAACTCCCTTATTTTTTCCAGTTTTGATTTAGGCGTCACGGTTAAGGACATAACGGCCATTAACTGGAAAATAAACAAAGATCAACCATGGAAACCTCTAGAGCAGCAGCCTTTGACCATTTTTCAGGAATCTAGCGGCGGCCATAACTGGAACAGTCCAAATCATAAAGATAGCAGTAATAAAGTCCCATATACCTTGAACGGTTTTGAATGTAGAAATCAAAATTCAGTCCTACACTCGGGGAAAAAAGCGTCGCCCAGCTTTCGAATAAATACTAACGCCGGCAAGGTTGGAGTATTTATAGAAAAATTTTGGCAAAATTGCCCAAAATCACTAAGCGTAGAAAACAACCAAATAAATAT
>JAJRUF010000109.1 GCA_024277935.1 Gammaproteobacteria bacterium | reverse complement strand
TTTTAATTAAAAAACCCAAGACCGAAAGGTGTTGGGTTTTTTTTTGCCTGGAGGAAAGTGAAAGACAAATTTTAATGAATGGCCTGTATTTTTGACCGCATATAGAATTAAGAGCTGTAAAAACAAACAGAGTGTAAAGCGGGGTTCAGTCCGCTTTATTTATCGAAAATAGTCTTTATGGCGGGGACTGAAGTCCGCTCTACAAAGAGTATTTACTACTTATTAGCCTTCTTTTTCTTTTTTGTTTTCTTAGTCTTCGTCATTGATTTAGTATTTTTAACAAGAATATCACGGCTATTTTTGTCGATAGTTTTTTGACCAATGCCTTTTACATTTATTAAGTCAGCAGGGGATTTAAATTTTCCATTTTTTGTACGATAGCGAACAATTTCATCTGCCTTTTTTTGTCCTATACCTTTTAATGATTCTGAAATGGTTTGAGCATCCGCCGTATTGATATTAACAGGCTTTGCATATATATTAATTGAAAAAAGAGCCAATAGAGTTATAAATATTTTCATTTTTTTTCCTTTGTAGTAGGTAGAAGTAATAAAATAAACAGGCAGTAAAACCACTAAAAAAACAACCCAACCTATTCCCTAATAATGTTAGTTACTATATTTTTATTTTCAAGGGGAAGCAAAAATAAACCTAAAATATACTTACTATAAATATTAGTAAGTGTTAATATTCTTATGGATTTTTCATAGCTATATCAGCGTTAAATGTGGAATTTAGTTGGTTCTTAAGCCCTCCCTTGCTGGAGAAGGTTTGGGTGGACTGCATGGAGCAATTGCCGAGAGGAGAAAATAAACAGCATGTAACTCTAAATTTATTGTTTATCCCTTGAATTATAAGAGAAGATTAAAGATGAAGAGAATTATTTACTTCTTCTCACCTCGCACTCTCTACAGTTACGTTTCGAATAACTCCCCTCAAAATATTTTACGACCTTTTAGTGCTTCGATCTTTTCATTTCCTAAGAAAAATCGAAATAAAAAAGGTGAAATACTTGACACAGGGGGGGGCTAGGAGGCTGTCCAATACTCAGGGCGAAACCGTTATTATCATAAGGTATTGATTTATATTGGCTATATGGTTAGCGCTATCATTATAAAACAATAACTTAAAAACAGGACCGTTTCGCCCCAGTCCAATACTATTCCCATCCTCCTCTTGATATTAGGAAATCATAAGGCGGCTTTTTTTCGGTTATAAAAAAAGTAAACTATCCCGCCCGCTATTAAAAAGACCGTAATAGGAAGTATATTGTTAGAGTTGCTTGCTGTTTTTATAGTGTTAGGAAACCTAAATTTGGTCAAAACGCCTAGGCCTGAATCATTTATATCAATAGTAATAGAGTTTGCATTCAACCCTATTAACTGTACCTCTCCACCGTCAAAAGCCTTATAGTTTTTTGACCTGTTTTCGGTAAAGTTAGGATAAATAGGCGTTGATGAAAAAATAGCTTTAGAACCTAATGTATTTGCTATTTCAACTTCTAATTGTTGAGTTGATTTGCCTTTGGTTGATATAACGATGGGGTTATTTTTATCAATGGTAATGGTAACAGTGCCTCCAGCCGTTTGTTGTTTTATATCAGAGGCAAAATCTCTAACATACTCAACCGCAGCAGAATAAACAAGATTAATAGAAATATCGACCGATGCCGCAGAAAAGCTCTTTCCAGGAATATGGTAGCTTAAGGCTTGGTTGGTATAGTCTCGGGTGGTGATTCTATCAATTGCAAAACCTGCTTTGTTGAAGATAAGAAACTCAGCCTTATCCTTACTTATTTCGGTAGCAGCTCCACGATCACTCGGTGCTTCAGTTTTAATAGCCGCATTAAGTGCGCCCGCTACCTTTTTGGATACTTCAATTGCTGTAATAGGTTTTTTAGCGTTAACCCCCTTAATAAAAGTTAAGCCATTTGATTTATTGAAGTTTATTCCTGGTTTTTGCCAGGAAACCATTGAAGAAAATGATGTTTCAATTGTTCTTTTGGGTATGCTGGTTTGTATAATCAGCTGATCTGTCTTTTCTGGGTTAGCCAGGCCGATTGATGGAAGCCCAATAATGCAGCTAAGCAGTAAGCTTCGGATTAAGGTTTTTGTTGTTATCATTTTTTGTCCTCAAAGTATTGACTCAGCGTATCATAATTAGTTGTATTTGAAAGCTTAAAGTTTGAAGTGATTTGAAATAATAAATACTCTGCTAGCAAGCATAAAAACGCGTAGAATATGCACCCTTTAAAATAATTCACATATTAATAGATTAAAGATTAATTAATATGCTTTTACTCGGAATAAAACATGCTTGCAACCGCAAATATTACAATGCAATTTGGCGCCAAGCCATTATTTGAAGACGTTTCTGTTAAATTTGGTAATGGTAATCGGTACGGATTAATTGGTGCGAATGGTTGTGGTAAATCTACCTTTATGAAAATTTTAGGGGGTGATTTGGAGCCTTCGGGGGGTAACGTTTCAAAAGATCCTCATGAACGTATTGGTAAGCTAAAACAAGATCAGTTTGCTTATGAAAAATATGCTGTTATTGATACCGTTATTATGGGGCATAATGAATTATGGGCAGTAAAATCTGAGCGTGATGCAATATATGCCAATCCAGAGATGTCTGAAGAGGACGGTATGAGGGCGGCAGAACTTGAGTCTGAATTTGCTGAAATGGATGGTTACACTGCTGAAGCGAGAGCTGGCGAACTGTTATCGGGAGTCGGTATTGATGTGGACCAGCATTACGGCCCTATGAGTGAGGTGGCACCCGGTTGGAAATTGCGTGTGTTGCTGGCACAAGCTTTGTTTTCTGAACCCGATATTATGTTGTTGGACGAGCCTACCAACAACCTAGATATTAATGCTATTCGCTGGTTAGAAGGTGTATTAAATGAGCGCAACTGTACTATGGTTATTATTTCTCATGATAGACATTTTTTAAATAGTGTTTGCACCCATATGGCGGATTTAGATTATGGAGAAATAAGAGTTTTTCCGGGGTCGTACGATGACTATATGACAGCAGCAACACAGGCTCTTGAAAGTATACAATCAGAAAATGCTAAAAAGAAAGCGCAAATTTCAGAGTTAAAAGCCTTTGTGAGCCGCTTTTCAGCGAATGCATCAAAATCTAAACAGGCAACTTCTCGGGCAAAACAGTTAGAGAAAATTAATTTAGCTGAAATAAAACCTTCCAGCCGTCAAAACCCTTTTATTCGGTTTGAGCAGGATAAAAAGCTACACCGTTTAGCACTTGAAGTAGAAGGTTTGGCTAAAAGTTATGAAACTGAGCTTTTTAGAGACCTTAATTTAATGATTGAAGTAGGGGAGCGAGTTGCTATTATTGGTCCAAATGGTATCGGTAAAACAACACTGTTAAAATGTTTGATGGGGGAAGTGTTACCTTCAGCTGGTTTTGTAAAGTGGTCAGAAAATGCCGATATTAGCTATTATGCACAAGATCATGCGGCTGATTTTGCAGCTAATGAGACCTTAATTCCTTGGATGGAACAGTGGCGAAAGCCAAGTGATGACGACCAAAAAATTAGGGGGACTCTTGGGCGCTTACTATTTTCTCAGGATGATCTTGATAAGAAAGTGGGGGTGCTATCAGGGGGTGAAAAAGGCCGGATGATCTTTGGTAAGCTAATGCTTCAGCGTGCTAATATTATGTTATTAGATGAGCCAACTAACCACCTGGATATGGAGTCAATTGAGTCACTTAATTTAGCTTTAGAAAATTACCCCGGCACATTAATTTTTGTTAGTCATGACAGAGAATTTGTCTCATCACTCGCAACAAGAGTGCTGGAAATAACGCCAACAGGCATTGTAGATTTTCGTGGAACTTATGAGGATTACCTGGCTAGTCAAAAACTTAGCTAAGAAACAGATATGAAATAAGGTAAATATTCGACCAGTCCATACCTAACCGAGTCAGTGAGGTAAGAGGCTTCTAAACTGACGACTCAGCGGACAAAGCTATAAGTCCTTGATTGGTTTCTTTGTTTGCCAGTAGCCTCATCTTGCCACTATTGAAGCAGATCAAGGAGCACAGCGAATTCCTGCAGAATGAAATAGTAATATGAATCAATAGTATAAATAAATTGCTGAACAAAGCTATCATTTCCAGATACACCCCACATTGATATTTTGTGTCTCGAGAAACTTTAAATTGAATCTTCAGGAAATAATCGTACAACCCATTCAGCCAAGTGATAATAAAAGCTTTTAATCATTAATGAATGTGCATTATTACCTAGGTGCATTGCCAAAGATTGGCCATACGTTATGGTATACCGCAAAATTACTTAATATAATAAGGCTAGATTAGTATATATTAAGGATGTTTAGATTGATACTTTTAGCTAAGGGTGCTGACCACTTTACCTAGAATAAGGTGGACAGCTAATAGTGGTTGGATTTTGAAAGACGAGCTAAAGCTTCGAGTTGCAATACTTTAATAGCTCTGACACCTTAATATCCCTTATTCTTTAAGAGGCAGGAATAAAACCGAGGCAGTGTTCAAGGTTTTTTTTGGAGTTAGTAATAGTTATCAAATAGGAGGCAAAAATGCAATGGCAAGATGTCTTAGCAGATAAATCATTACATGATTTACCTTATAAAATAGAGCTTAATGAAAAAGGATTAATTGAAATGTCACCAGCATCTTTTATTCATAGCTTGTTACAAGGGAGAGTAACAAAATTATTAGGCAACCAATTAGATGGCGAGGTGTTTACCGAGCTTGCAGTACAAACAACAAAAGGAATTAGAGTGCCTGATGTTGCATGGGGGTCTGATGAATATGTACAAAAGCATATAAAAGATATCTTCGCTTTATCTGCGCCTGAACTATGTATTGAGATTATTTCGCCTTCAAATACCAAAGAAGAAATGACAGATAAAGTAGGTTTGTTTTTAGAAGCAGGGGCAAAAGAAGTGTGGTTGATTTCCGAGGATGGTCTGGTAACATTTTATAATCAGGATGGTCAGAAAGAGAGATCAGCTTTTGATGTGGATTTAAAAGGTTTGGTGTGAGTTTCTTGAATAATCACCACCTTTCGCTCCGGCGTGGGGACGAGAAAATTGAAGCAAAGGTTAAAAGAAAAGTGGAATCAAACAAACGTGCTTAAAAAGATTATAATGTTTAGATTGATTTTAGCTAAGGGCATTGACACCTTTACCCCAAACTATTGGAAACACGCCTAAATGGACGTTTTGATAGCTTTGAAAAGAATATAGAATTAAAAATAAGCCAG
Organism: Gammaproteobacteria bacterium; assembly: GCA_024277935.1. Lineage (GTDB taxonomy): Bacteria > Pseudomonadota > Gammaproteobacteria > Methylococcales > Methylomonadaceae > QPIN01. The sequence goes on along the minus strand of JAJRUF010000109.1, from coordinate 5,920 downwards.
GCCATTAATACCAATATGAGGTGGTCAATAGGCATGATAGCTCTAATTGTAACAGTTTTGAAACTAGCAGATATGTTTGTAAAATAAGTATATTAAGGATGTTTAGATTGAGGATTTTAACTAAGGGCGCTGTCCCCTTTATTGCTGGATTTCCTCGTTCCCACGCTCCTGCGTCACTGCCATTGACTTAAGGAAAAATCGTAGGATGCGCTGAGGTACGAAGCGCATCTTTGTATCATTGATACGCTTCCTGTCGTTAGCACATCCTACGTAAAACGCTTAAGTCAATGGCAGTGACGTTACTTCATGGTAACGAGAAGTTACTATGGGCTACTAAGCATTGTGTACTGATTTACCGAGAAAAAGAGATGAACAAAACTAATGTAGACGACATGCTAATAGAGATGATTAGCCCAAGAATAAAAGAAATAGAAGAAAAGTTCAGTAAGGGGGATGGACTGAACCAAGAAGATATTAATACTCTGTTATTAAAGTCACAATATAATCACATAAATCATTTAGACTTAAAATTAAATGAAGTAACAGCAGATGTAGCGAGCTTAAAAGGCGAGTTTAAGCTACTTGAGACACGTATAAATGGGCGGTTTGATAGTTTTGAAAAGAATATAGAATTAAAAATAAGCCAAGCCATTAATACCAATATGAGGTGGTCAATAGGCATGATAGCTCTAATTGTAACAGTTTTGAAACTAGCAGATATGTTTGCAAAATAAGTATATATTAAGGATGTTTAGATTGATATTTTTAACAAAGAGCACTGCCCCCACCCCTTAAGACCTTCTTTTTAATTATAAATAAGCAGTTTAAATGAAAAGAAAACTAATTACCTTTGACTGGGCCATTAAACGCTTACTGCGTAGCAAGGCAAACTTTGGAATACTTGAAGGTTTTTTAACTGAATTGCTGAAACAAGAGATTACTATATTAGAGGTCCTAGAAAGTGAAGGGAACCAAGAAACTAACCGTGGTAAATTTAACCGAGTTGATTTAAAAGTACGTGATAACAAACAAGAAATAATTATCATAGAAATTCAGTATGATAGAGAATATGACTACCTACAACGTATATTTTATGGCGTATCAAAAACAGCCATAGAATATATGGAAGCTGGACAGCCTTATACAAAAATAACCAAAGTTATCTCAGTTAACATACTTTACTTTGACTTAGGAACAGGCACAGACTATATATACAAAGGGACAACAAGTTTTAAAGGACTACATCAGCATGACAGCCTAGGTCTGACCGACAAACAAAAAAAATTATTCAATAAAACAAACATAGAATCACTTTATCCAGAATATTACCTGATCAAGGTCAACCGATTTGATGATATAGCCAGAGACACGCTGGATGAATGGATATATTTTTTAAAAAACGAAGAAATAAAGGAAAGTTTTACCGCAAAAGGCATACAAGAAGCCCAGGAAAAGCTCAACATCATGAAGTTACCCGAAGAAGAGCAAAAGGCCTATGAACATTATCAAGACGATTTGCATTATCAAGCCAGCATGTTTGAATCATCATTTGGTGACGGATACAGAGAAGGAGAAGCTGAAGGAGAGGCTAGAGGAGAGGCGAAAGCGAATAAAAAAATGGTGTTTAACATGGCAAAAAAGGATTACCCGATCAAAACAATAGCTGAAGTGGCTGGTATAAAAGAAGCAGAAATTGAGATGATATTAAAATGAATAAGTATCAATCAAGTCCGTCCCCGACTCCATTGATTTAGTGCTAAGTTCAAGGCATACATAATATAAAAAAGGAAGTGAAATGATAAGAGAACTGTTTTTTAATACTGGTCCTGCTATTTCAGCGATTTTTCAACTTGGTTTTGAACCAAAGGAGGAGTATTTCTATGAATTGACCAATGAACAATATGAACAACTTAAAGCAGATGGAGAAGATATTACTGACACTTGGTATATGATACTGCCTAAGGAATATAAACATCAAACATATGAAGTAATAACAGTAAATGAGCAGCAAAAAAACAGTTTGCTAAAAGCTGCAAGCGTTATTGAAAATTACTGTAAAGACAACGACCGATTATTTAATAACTATACGGATAAACTTAAATATGTATCAAATTTATTACCACCTGTATTCACTAAGGATTCAAAGTTCAAAAAAAGACATTTAAATTGATAGGATGAATGGGGAGCTTGACTTTTGCTATACTTTACACACACGGATTTTTATGAGAAAGCCGTGGGCTTTGCGTAATCAAGTAAATAATTGTGTGGTAATAGATTAAAGATGCGATTAACACCAGTACAGCTTCAATTAATTAAGCAAGTCATTGCAGAAATTGCAGGTAATGATGTAAAGGTTATTTTATTTGGCTCAAGGGTTGATGATAATAAACGGGGAGGGGATCTAGATTTGCTAATTGAATTGCCATATAACTGTGAAAACCCAGCGTGGCTTGCGGCACGGCTATCGGCAAAAATATCACGCATAATGATGGGAAGAAAAGTAGATATTTTGATATCTTCTTCAAACCTTTTGGAACTCCCTATTCATAGGCAAGCAAAATTGACAGGTGTGCAGGTATGAAAATTGAAGAAAACACTAGATTACGTCTTCAGTTTCTTTCCCGAGTGGTAAATAGAGAATGTAAGCATCTTAGTAAAACAACAGATCGCCTGTTTATAGAGCCATTTTCACAAGAAAGAGCAAAAACAATCATTAATAATGATGACTTGTCAGAATGTGTTGAAGCTTTTGTATCAAGGTTTTCACGTCTTCAAGATACGCTCGGAGACAAGTTTATCCCACAGTTATTAAAAGCATTGGGTGAAAAACCAGCTGCAGTAATGGATAATTTAGATACTGCTGAGCGACTAGAGTGGATAGAATCAGCAGATGAATGGCTAGCAATTAGACAATTACGTAATCAGATGGTGCATGATTATATTGAAGATTTGGAAGTATTGAGATCAGCGATACAGACAGCACAAAGGTTTGTACCTATGTTAATAAATGTGGCTAACAAATTGCAGGACGAAATACAAAAAAGAGGGTGGGATGGGAGAAGTTAAAATAAAATGAATAAATATCAATCGAGTCTGCCCCCCAATGTCATTAACTAAAATAAATAACCTTTATACATATTGGGTTCTGCTGTTTTAAAAAACAGGGAAACTTCAGTTAAAAGTAAATACATGGTACCTTTTTTTGAACACCTACAATACCTGACTTCTTTTTAAATATAAATTTAGAAAATCCAAATGAAAAGAAAATTGATCACATTTGACTGGGCCATTAAACGCTTACTGCGTAGCAAGGCAAACTTTGGAATACTCGAAGGATTTTTAACTGAATTACTGAAACAAGAGATCACTATATTAGAAGTCCTAGAAAGTGAAGGGAACCAAGAAACTAAGCGTGATAAATTTAATCGAGTTGATTTAAAAGTACGTGATAACAAACAAGAAATAATCATCATAGAAATACAATATGATAGAGAATATGACTACCTGCAACGCATCTTTTATAGCGAATCAAAAACAGCCATAGAATATATGGAAGCAGGACAGGCCTATACAAAAATAACAAAAGTTATCTCAGTCAATATACTCCACTTTGACCTTGGTACAGGAACAGACTATATATACAAAGGGACAACAAGTTTTACAGGGCTACATCAGCATGACAGCCTAGGCCTTACCGACAAACAAAAAAAGTTATTCAATAAAACAAGCATAGAAGCACTCTATCCAGAATATTACCTAATCAAAATTAATTGATTTGATGATATAGCCAGAGACACACTGGATGAATGGATATATTTTTTAAAAAATGAAGAAATAAAAGAAAGCTTTACCGCAAAAGGCATACAAGAAGCCCAGGAAAAGTTCAACATCATGAAGTTACCAGAAGAACAACAAAAGGCTTATGAACATTATCAAGATGATTTGCATTATCAAGCCAGTATGTTTGAATCATCATTTGGTGACGGATACAGAGAAGGAGAAGCTGAAGGAGAGGCTAGAGGAGAGGCGAAAGCGAATAAAAAAATGGTGCTTAACATGGCAAAAAAGGATTACCCGATCAAAACAATAGCTGAAGTAACTGGTTTAACAGAAGTAGAGATTGAGAGAATATTGAAATGAATAGAGCAATCAAGACTGCCCTCATTGCTCTGCAAGTGACTTAAAATAATAAATATTATGAGGCCGAATAAGTATGTATTAAGGGTGTTTAGATTGAGGTTTTTAACTAAGGGTGCTGACCCATTTGCTGTTGCTACTGTTCTCTGTTGTTTCTGCTGAAGATGTTATAACGAAAGACCTGACCCTACTGTTCTCTACTGTTCTGCTATTGTTCTGGGGCGAGAGCTTAAGAGCAAAATCTGTACCCTCCAGGTTTAGCTGAAACTCATGGGTAATCAGGTACTTTTTTGTATTACATTAATTTATAGGTGGGTTATGCAAGTATCAAGTATTACATCGAAAGGGCAGGTTACAATTCCTGCAGAAATACGTAAATCTCTACACCTTGCTACAGGACAAAAGGTAAAGTTTAGTTGTAAAAATAATGTGATTACGATTGTTCCTATTGAAAAGGATATTAGTTCTGCGTTTGGTTTGCTGAAAGCATCAAAGCCAGTCACTTTATCTGAGATGGATGAAGCTATTGCCAGAGTTGATTATGATGATTAGTGTAGATACAAATATATTGGTTCGTATTTTTGTTGATGACCCAAAACATCCGGAACAAAGTGGTAAGGCACGAAAATTAGTAAGTCAGTATAAAAAGGTGTATGTCACACAGGTTGTACAGGTGGAGACTGTCTGGGTATTGAATCGTGCGTATGGTTTTTCTAGAGCTGATATAGAGATGGTATTGAAAAAAATGTTAAATAATCAGGCATTTAATTTAGAGAATGAAGTTGTTTTTACTCTTGCAGTACAACAATATAACGATTCAAATATTGATTTTTCTGATGCAATTATTTTGCAGAAGAGTATTCAGAATAATTTAAAACTGTTAAGTTTTGATAAGAAATTACAAAAGCAATCGGGTGTAGTATCGGTTTAGATTTATCTATGCTTATCATTTTGGCAGGGTTGCCAGGACCCACCGCCCATGGAAGACAACTGTTGAGGGTGTGGAGAAGTGAATATTGTGATCGTCTCCACGCTCCTTCGTGGTAACGAGAGTTTCTAAGGGCTACTAAGCATTGAATACTGATTTACCGAGAAAAAGATATGAACAAAACTAATGTAGACGACATGCTAATAGAGATGATTAGCCCAAGAATAAAAGAAATAGAAGAAAAGTTCAGTAAAGGGGAAGGACTGAACCAAGAAGATATAAATACTCTTTTATTAAAGTCACAATACAATCACATAAATCATTTAGACTTAAAATTAAATGAAGTAACAGAAGATGTAGCGAGTTTAAAAGGAGAGTTCAAGCTACTGGAAACACGCCTAAATGGACGTTTTGATAGCTTTGAAAAGAATATAGAATTAAAAATAAGCCAGGCCATTAATACTAATATGAGGTGGTCAATAGGAATGATAGCCTTGATTGTAACGGTTCTTAAACTAGCTGATATGTTTGTTAAATAAAAATAATAGCTGAAGTTACTGAGCTAACAGAAGCAGAGATTGAAATAAATATAGCAATCGAGTTTATCCTGTTACTTTACAAATTACTTAAAATAATAAATATTATGAGGCCGAATAAGTATATATTAAGGGTGTTTAGATTGAGGTTTTTAATTAAGGGTGCTGACCCCTTTGCTGTGACCCCTTTGCTGTCAATCGAGTCCGACGCTATTGATTTTAAAGGGTGCTGGCCTCTTTACTGTTGTTTCTGCTGAAGATGTTATGATGAAAGACCTGACCCTATTGTTTCCTATTGTTTCTATTGTTTCTATTGTTT
>JAJRUF010000108.1 GCA_024277935.1 Gammaproteobacteria bacterium | reverse complement strand
ATCTATCTTATAGAGATTTATTAATGACGGTTTTAACCTTAAAAAAAGCAAATCAAATTATTCACGGTGCACTAAGCAAAGCACGTCAGTTAAACTTAGATCCTCTGACTGTTGTGGTGTTAGATGATAATGGCTTTCTCAAGGCTATGCAAAGAGAAGATGGTGCAAGTTTTTTAAAACAAGATATTGCAACAGCAAAAGCGTGGGGGGCTGTTAATATGAGAATGTCTTCTCGTAATTTAGGTATAGTTGCTCAGCAACGCCCTGACTTTATGAATGCCTTGGTTGATATTACTAAAGGTAAAGTTATGCCCGTTCCTGGTGGGGTATTAATCCGTGATGAGGATAATAATATTATTGGATCAGTAGGTGTGAGCGGTGATGTCTCAGACCAGGATGAACGCAGTGCCGTTGCGGGAATTAAAGAGGCTGGGTTTATTGCAGGTATCTAAAAAGCCTGACCTCAACATCAAAAAAGGCAGGCCAATCACTCTGCCTTTTTGTCATGAGTACAATAAGGGCAAAAACTAGAAAGTGGGGAAGTATGTAAAAATTCTTTTTTAATGGCTTGCCCACAACTTAAACAAATACCATAAGTTCCACTATCTATTTTAGATAGTGCATTCTCTATGTTTTTTATAACACTATACATGGAGTCTTTATTATCAACAGGATTGGTTTTTTTAGTGATAGCATTATCATCCACATTTACATCATCAGTAATTTTACTTAACCTTTCATCAATATCTTCCAGCATATCAAGAAGGTTTTCACGGACTTGTTTAAATTCTTTCACAATTGGGATTCTATTACACTGTTTTTAAAATTCTGATTCTATATCTTCTTAAATAACTCGACAAATATTTATTACCAAACTTGTTAATATTTAAATTATTTAATCTATACTGGTTTTAAGACAATATAGAAAAAGCCCTATCAGGATGAATAACCAGCTTCAAGCATTACTAGCATCAGCCAATACAGTAATTTTAGGTAAAGAGTTGCAAATAAAACTGTCTGTTTGTTGCTTATTAGCAAAAGGACATTTATTGATTGAAGATGTGCCTGGGGTTGGTAAAACAACGCTATCTCATACCTTAGCTAAATTACTAGGCTTAAAGTACCAGCGAATTCAATTTACTAGCGATATTTTACCGGCTGATATTATTGGAGCTTCAATATTTAATGTTAAAGATAGTCAATTTACTTTTCACCCTGGCCCTATTTTTAATCAAATAATTCTGGCAGATGAAATTAACCGGGCAACACCTAAAGCTCAAAGTGCATTATTAGAAGCGATGGAAGAATACCAAGTGACAGCTGAAGGTAAAACGTACCCATTGGAAAAACCATTTTTTGTCATTGCCACTCAAAATCCATCACATCAAATAGGCACTTTTCCATTACCGGAGTCTCAATTAGACCGGTTTTTAATGCGGATAGAATTAGGCTACCCAACAAAAAAGGCTGAGCGTGAATTGTTGGAGGGGGGGAATCGTTTTGGTTTAATCGAACAATTGTCGACTCAAATAAATGTAGAACAATTAATAAAAATGCAACAACAAGTATCAGCTGTTTATGTCTCAGCAGCTGTCTTAGACTACCTTCAGGCTTTAATCAGTTTTACTCGGGAATCAACAGATTTTTATTGTGGTCTATCACCCAGAGCTGGTTTAGCCTTATTAACTGCCGCCAAAGCATGGGCTTATATGGAGGGCAGGCAAGCGGTTTTGCCAGATGATGTACAAATTGTTTTACCCTCAGTTGCTGGACACCGTTTACGTTCAGGGAGCACGGATTCAAATTCAATAGTAGCACCTTTACTTGAGCAGGTTGCTGTCTCTTAAAAACAATTATGCAACAAGAGTTAAATTTAAAAGAACGTTTTAAATTAAGTCGTTTTATAACAGGTGAAAAAAACAGGCTAAAAAGTATTACGCTAAACCATAGACGAATATTTATTTTGCCTACAATGCGAGGTTTAGGTTTTGTCTGTTTAATTGTTTTAGTGTTATTAATCGCTTTTGTTTATAACAATAATTTGGCCTATTTACTGGGATTTTTATTAGCAAGTGTATTCTTTATTACTATTTTACATAGTTTTAAAGCATTGTCAGGGTTAGTTATAAAGCAAAGCCATAGTCCCCCAGTGTTTGCAGGTGAAGCCGTGGGGTATGAAATAACTGTTGAAAACCCTAATAATATTGAACGGTTTAACTTAACCGCTACCTTAGAGGCAGAGACTAAATTTTCCTTAACCCCCCAAGAAAAAAAACCTATTGTACTTTATTCAGCAACCCAACGAAGAGGTTGGCAGTCTATGGGTACAGTAACTTTATCGACTAGCTATCCCTTAGGTTTATTTCGAGCCTGGTCTCCTTTAAAGCTACAGGAAAAAGCATTGGTTTACCCAAAACCAAGCTCTATTGAGATGCCTTTTCCAGATAATGATGCTATTCAAGCACAAACTATAGAGAACCCGCAGGGTAAAAAAGGCAATGAGGATTTTTACGGTATAAAAGAATATCAACAAGGAGATTCAATTCGACATATCCATTGGAAGGCTTTTGCCAAAGGGCTGGGGCTATTCAGTAAGGAGTATAGCAGTGATAAATCAGCTGAATTATGGCTAAACTACGAGCAAACACCTGGACATAATGTAGAAGAGAAGTTGAGCCAATTAACTCGCTGGATTATTGATGCGGAAAATGCAGGATTAAAATATGGTGTTGCAATTACAAGTATTAAATTACCCCCCAACCATGGCTTAAATCATTATAAAAATTGTTTAGAAATATTGGCTTTATTTTAATGTAAAGGCTGGAAGATATTGAAATAACATAAAAAAAATATGTTTTTTTGCTGTCATTATTTACGTAAGAATAATTGCTTATCTGAAAATACCTGCTAGGTTTAATAGATAAATAGGGCATCTTTCATTTTAACCCTAAAGTAGCTTACACTTTTTAGTATGAGAAAATAAGCATATCATTGTAGGATGTGCTGAGGAACGAAGCGCATCAGCTAAACTTCGTTTGATGCGCCTCCTAACGTCGGCACATCCTACAGAAATATCAATACAAAACTGGAAACTGAAAGATGCCATAAATAGATTTAAGTTTTTAAGGATAATACAAATGAAGTGCCTGATTGTTGATGACAGTAAAATGTCGCGAATGATGTTAAAAAAAATAATTTCCACAGCGCATCCAGATTGGGAAATAAGTGAAGCGGTAGATGGGCAACAAGCTGTTGATGCGGCAAAGAATGCAACTTTTGATATTATTTTATTAGACTTTAATATGCCAATAATGAATGGAGGGCAAGCGGCTGAAATTTTAAGACCCTTATTTCCAAATGCGAAAATAGCTTTTTTAACAGCGAATATTCAACAGGCAATTAAAAATTTAGCAATAGAGCTTAAAGTTGATTTTATTCCTAAGCCTATTACAGAAGTAAAGGTTTTAAAATATGTCGGATAAAGAAACTATATTAGATGAATTCTATATAGATGCTGTCGCTGAAGTTTTAAATATTGGCATGGGAAGTGCTGCTGCATCGCTGAGTGAAATGATCAACGATGAAGTTAAATTAAGTGTTCCTGCTGTAGAATTTGTAACTCGCGAAGTGGCTGCCGAGCATATTTATAAGAAAGCAAAAATGGATGTTAGTGGTGTACACCAGCACTTTCAAGGAGCCTTTTCAGGGGATGCAATGCTTTTATTTCCAGAGCAACAAAGCTTGCAACTGGTCAGAGCGGTTTTGCAACAGGGTGATATTACATTGGATGATTTAACAGAAATGGAACAGGAAGCCATGACCGAAATTGGAAATGTTATTCTAAATTCATGCTTATGTAGTATGGCTGATATGTTTGGCAAGGAAATGCACGGTGAAATCCCTGAATTTATTCAAGGCTCAATAATCCGTATACTGACGAAGGGCAGTAAGGGAAATCAATCTGAGGCGATAGTTTTGTTATTAAATATGGATTTTGCAGTAGATAAAAAGAATATTCAGGGATATGTTACCTTTTTAATGGATATTAACGAGGTCATACAATTAAAAGCAAATATTCAAGAGTTTTTAGGTGAATAGGTTTTCATGATGCCTGTTCAACATGTTTTTTCTGAAAGCGAAAGTGGACTAATTATTATTGATGCTGCCTTTAATTTAGTGAACTGGAACCCTTGGTTTACTCAGCGTAGTGGAATCGAACTAGAAGATAGCAAAGGCAAAAAGCTAGTTGAAATATTTCCCATTTTAGAAAAAAGTAGTATTGAAAAAGCAGTTTTTTCAGCTATTCGCAACAGTATGTCATCGGTTGTTTCCCATACTTTAAATCGAAATCCTTTCCCTATAAAAAATATAGTGGGTCAGGTTTTAAAGCAACAAATTATTATTAAGCCAATTATTCTGGGTAACAGGGAGCGTTATTGCTTAATCCAAATTATGGATATTAGTGCCAGTTACAGTCGTGAAAAACAGTTAATTGAACAAGCAAAGCGTACCAAGACTATTACAAAAAAGTTAGCAGAAGAGAAAGAGCGCGCTCAAGTTACATTAGATTCAATTGTTGATGCAGTGATTACAACGGATGAAAAAGGTTTTGTTTTATCAATGAACCCAGCTGCTGAATTACTTATTGGTGTTGCTGAAGAAGTTGTTCAACAGAAACAAGTCTCTGCTTATTTTAAATTAATTAATGAACATACGCGTGCTATTATCCCATGTCCAGTCGCTGACTGCTTGAGATCAAAAAAAATTATTGCTAATGATAAAGATCATATTTTATTAGGCAAATCAAAACGGTTTTCAATTTATAACTCAGTATCTCCTATTATAAATGATGACGGTATTATGCTTGGGACTGTATTGGTTTTTAGAGATGTTACTCAATCACGCGCTTTAAATGAAGAGCTAAACTGGCAAGCATCACATGACTCATTGACAGGCTTAGCTAATCGCCGACAGTTTGAATTTAATATGGGGGTTTTGTTAAGTAAAGCAAAGGCAGATAAGTTACAGCATCACTTGTTATACTTAGATTTAGATCAATTTAAAGTCGTCAATGATACCTGTGGGCATGACGCGGGGGATGAATTATTAATACAGATTACAGAAGTATTAAATAACAAACTGCGTAAATCAGATGTATTAGCCCGTTTAGGCGGCGATGAATTTGGGGTTTTATTAGAAAGTTGTAGCGCAGATAATGCTCTTGCCATTGCTAATAACTTACGTCACGCGGTCGAAGACTTTCGTTTTGGCTGGCAAACCAAGTCGTTTAAAATTGGGGTTAGTATAGGCATTGCTGAAATCACGGGGGCAGAAGCAAAGGCGGCTGAAGTATTAAGTGCTGCCGATGTCGCCTGTTATTCTGCCAAGGAAAGTGGCCGAAATAGAGTTTGTTTTCATGAAATAAATGCATCAACAACATCTGTACAGCAACAGGAAATGCAGTGGGTTTCACGCATACAAGCGGCTTTGGATAATGATAGTTTTGAACTGTATTTACAACGAATACAATGTGTTAATTGTCAAAATACTACTTCCGAGCATTATGAAGTTTTATTGCGGAAGCGCAGTGTGAATGGCGATATTATTCCTCCAGGTGCTTTTCTACCGGCTGCTGAGCGTTTTAATTTGATTGGTAGCGTGGATACCTGGGTTATCGAAAATGTATTTAAAAAACTAGAAAGGCTTCGGGCTGCTAACAAATACCCCGATAATTTAATACTATCAATCAATTTATCAGGTTCATCAATGGCTAATATTGATTTACTTGAAAAAATAAGTTATTTACTTGATGAATCCGGTTTTCCCGCAGAAAATTTTTGTTTTGAAGTGACCGAAACAGCGGCTATTGCTAACTTAAAACAGGCAACAGTGTTTCTATCAAGTTTACGGAATAAGGGTTGCAAAGTTGCTTTAGATGATTTTGGCAGCGGACTTTCGTCGTTTGCTTATTTAAAAGAATTACCTATTGATTACTTAAAAATTGATGGCCTATTTGTTAAGGATATAGTGGTAGATAATATTGATAAAGCTTTTGTTGAAGCTATTAACCAGATAGGTCAAGTTATGAACCTTGAAACCATTGCCGAATTTGTTGAAAACGATGAGATTATGCAGATTTTAACGGAAATTGGGGTTAATTATGTCCAAGGTTACGGCATTCATAAACCGTGTAACTTTGATATAGTTTTCCCTACCAAATAATAAATACTAAGGCTCTGGTAGAGCAGGCTTTAGTCCGCTATAGAGACCGCTTAAATCGGCACTTGCTAACAGCAAGCCTGCCCTACAACCCAAAGCGTTTCAATTAACAGCCATATTCAAAAACAAATACTATGAACTTAAATTCAAACCAACGTATTGTTGTTTTTTTACTGGTTTCCATTGGCTTAATTACTTTACCGCATATAAATCATATTCCCCTGACTATATTTATTATTTTTAATGCCTGTTTAGTTTGGCGGTTAGTCTGTGTTTGGAAGACAAATCTACTGCCAAATAAATTTGTACTTTTTATTTTAATGGTAGCCTCGGTTTTTTTATTCTACCAGCAATATCATAGTTTTTTGGGGCGTGATGCAGGAACCAGTTTCTTTGTTATTGCCTTGGGGCTTAAATTATTAGAGGTTAATAAAACACGAGATATTTACTTGGTAAATTATCTGGCATTTATTGTGGCAACATCCCAGTTTTTATATCAACAAAGTATTTTAATGGCTGTTTATATTTTGTTTGTTAGTTGTGTTTTGCTGGCGACTTTAGTTTCAATTAACAGCCAAACAGCTAAAACTTTCGCTGCATTAAAAACAGCCGCAATTATTATTGCTCAAGCACTTCCTCTAACGATTATTTTATTTGTTTTATTCCCTAGAGTTCAAGCACCTCGCTGGATGTTATTTAACCAACAACACACCGCTAAAACAGGCCTCAGTGATAGCTTAGAGCCGGGGGCGATTAGTCAACTTGGCTTATCTGATGAGTTAGTCTTTAGGGCTAAATTTAAAGGCCAGCGCCCTCCACAAAACAAACTGTATTGGCGCGGCCCTGTCTACTCATATACCAATGGAAAACGCTGGGCAGAACTAAAGAATTCCAAAACAAATAGCGTTGTAAATACAATACATTTTTCAGGAAAAGCTTACCAATATACCTTATTAATGGAGCCACAAGATAAGACGTGGGTATATGCACTAGAGATACCCTTAATATTCCCCCAGAAGCTAAAGAAAAACTTTCAGTACCAATTAATTGACCCTGAAAATATTAATAAGCGAGCAGAATATAAACTGACTTCATATACTCAATATAATACGGGAACCATTAGTGATAAAGAGCGTGGGCAAAACTTACAACTACCTGAAAAACCTTCAGCAAGATTAAAACAATTAGTCACACAGCTACATGGATTTGACCGACCTGCGGAAGTATTTATACAGGCCGTTTTAAATTATTTTAGAGAGGAAAATTTTCATTACACCCTAAGCCCTCCTTTAATGGGAGATACACCTATCGAAACATTTTTATTTGACAGTCGATATGGTTTTTGTAGCCATTATGCAACGGCTTTTGTTTATTTAATGCGTATTGCAGAGATACCCTCTCGGGTCATTGGCGGCTATCAAGGTGGAGAAATAAATCAAGCAGGTGATTTTTTAGAAATTAGACAAGCAAATGCACATGCCTGGGCTGAGGTCTGGTTAAAAAATAAAGGCTGGACCCGAGTTGACCCAACAGCAGCAATCGCTCCTGAACGGATAGAAAAAAATGTGAATATTGATTTACAAATTGCAACAGGTATTATTAATTTTTCAACTATGTATACTGATGGAAGCAGGGCTTTGTCATGGCTGAAACAAACCAGACAAATGTGGAGTAACATTGATTATAGCTGGCAACGCTGGGTAATTAACTATAGTACAGAAAATCAAACAAAATTTTTATCATCACTAGGTATTAATAACCTTAAGTCGTTAGCTTATTGGCTTGCAGGAAGTCTAGGGTTTATTAGTGCAATTTTAGCAGGGCTTATTTTAAGGCAACAAACATCAAAACAAGCTGAAGAAGTGAGAATATATCAGCTATTTTGTAAGAAAATGACTAAAATTGGTTTTAATAAAAAAACAGCGGAAACCGCACAACAATTTGCCCAAAGAATAGCGCAAAGCAGGCCAGATTTAGCAGAAAAAGTGAATAAAATAACACAGATATATAGCCGCTTACGTTATGAAAAAGCACCTTCCAACAAAGAAATTTCAACATTAAAAAAACAAGTAAAAGAGTTATCCTTCGCGTAGTCGTGACCGCGCGAAGGATAGTTTCTGAGGGTCAGTATCATGTCATTGAATGAAAAAATAAGTATAGAACTGGATAAATTACCTCAACCTCTACAGCAACAAGTTGTTGGTAAGGTATTGCTGTACCAAGAAAAACTAGATCAGTTAGGTTTGCAGTTACCTGAAAGTGAAAGTTTTTACCAAACGCTACCTAAAGTTTGGGCTTGTAGTTTATTTGTAGCAGAAAGCTGTATTCGGACTCCTGGTTTAATTGATAGCCTAGTTTCTAGTGGTGATTTATTTTCAGCAGAAAGAAGGCAGTATTATTCCCATTATCTAGAGACTAAAAATATTGATTCTGATAAAACCTTAATGCTTGTTTTGCGGCAGTTTCGATATAGAGAAATGATTCGGATTGCCTGGAGGGATTTAGCCGGGTGGTCTGATTTAGCTGAAACATTAAGCGACTTAACCAAATTGGCCGAAGTGTGTATACAATTTGCCTTAAATTATCTTTATAAACAGGCTTGTGAACATAAAGGCATACCAAGAATTGAAGATGGAACAGCGATTAATATCGTGGTATTAGGTATGGGCAAGCTAGGAGCCTGGGAGCTAAATTTCTCTTCCGATATTGATTTAATTTTTGCTTATGCCGAAGATGGTGTTTTAAAAGACCGTAAAGCAAGCAGTTATGGTGAATTTTTTAGCCGAATATGCCGTAAGCTGGTTAAAGTACTCGATGAAATAACCGTAGATGGCTTTGTTTTTAGAACAGATATACGTTTAAGACCCTTCGGTGAGAGTGGCCCGATAACAATGACTTTTGATGGTATGGAAAATTATTATCTTACTCAGGCTCGGGAATGGGAACGCTATGCCATGATTAAAGCAAGACAGGTTGCCGGTGATTTTGAAAGTGGCAAAATACTCACAGCCATGATAATGCCTTTTGTTTACCGACGTTACCTGGATTATGGTGCTTTTGAAGAATTAAGGTCGCTAAAACTCCAAATTACTCAGGAGTTAAGGCGGAAAGACCGGCTGGATAATATTAAATTAGGTCCAGGGGGGATTCGAGAAATTGAATTTATAGGGCAAGCCTTTCAATTAATTCGTGGGGGGCAAGTTCCTAAGCTACAAGAAAGAAGGGTTTTAAAAATATTAAAAACACTGGGTGATATGAAATTGCTTACGCCGGAAGATGCTAAGCAATTACAAACTTCGTATTGTTTTTTACGCCGAACTGAAAATCATATTCAGCAATATCAAGATAAACAAACACATGATTTACCAACCGAACCAAACGTCCAACAAATATTAGCGTATTCAATGGATTTTACGGACTGGGATAGTTTTAAGGCTAAATTAGATCAAGTGAGAGCTAAGGTGCATAACGTTTTTGACCAGGTGTTTTCCTTATCAGAACAGCAAGACGTTAAACAAAGTGCAGAAATCGTTTGGCAAGGGGGTGATGATGAAGCCTCGTTTAACTATTTGACAGAACATGGCTTTGACGATACGCGTAGTGCTGTTAAAAGCTTAAAAGATTTGAAAGCATCAAGATCTATTAAGCAACTATCAAGTAAAGGGTTGGGAGTGATTGATCGCTTAATTCCTCAGTTAATTGATGCTTTAACAATTGTGAAACATAAAAATGCTACCTTAAATCGTGTGCTTACTTTGATTGAACAGGTCGCAGGACGAAATGTTTATTTATCACTATTAGCAGAAAACCCTAAAGCACTCGCTCAGTTAGTTAAATTATCCTCGGAAAGTGCTTGGGTTTGCCAATATCTAGCGCAATACCCTATGTTATTTGATGAGCTTCTTGATGTTCGATCACTATATGAGCCATTAGATAAGGCAGAGCTGAGCAAGCAACTTAATAACTGCCTAGCGAATATTGCTCAAGATGATATTGAGCAAATAATGATAAAGCTTAGACAGTTTAAACAAGTCAATACCCTGCGAATCGCAGCAGTTGATATTATGGGGGTTATTCCTCTGGTGGTGATAAGTGACTACTTAACCTATGTTGCTGAAGTAATTTTAGAGTATGTGCTGGATAAAGCTTGGCAAATATTAACAGATAAGCATGGCTGGCCTCCTAATATTGCTAAGCAACAAGCCGGGTTTGCAATACTGGGTTTTGGTAAACTAGGTGGTTTAGAGTTAGGTTATGGATCTGATTTAGATATGGTTTTTATTTATAACTGTGCTGATAATCATGCACTAACAGACGGAAATAAACAGATTAGTTGCGCACAGTTTTATGCACGATTAGGACAAAAAGTAAGACATATTCTCGATACAAGAATGTTATCCGGCCAGTTATATGAAGTTGATATGCGGCTAAGGCCAAGTGGTGATTCTGGTTTATTGGTTGCACAAATAAACAGCTATAAAGGTTATTTAACAAATAATGCATGGACATGGGAGCACCAGGCCTTAATAAGAGGGCGGTTTATTGCAGGTGATGTACAGTTAAAGCCACAATTTGAAGATATCCGGCGCGGTATTTTATGCCTTCGTCGAGATAAAGAAAGCTTAAAAACTGAAGTGCGTGAGATGCGTAACAAAATGCGTGAAGCATTAACTACAAAAGAAAGTGATACTTTTGATTTAAAACAAGGTATTGGAGGTATTGTCGATATTGAGTTTATAGTACAATTTCATATACTGGCGTATGCAGCAGAAAATAACGATTTAACGCTCTATACCGATAACATAAGTTTGCTGGAAGCATTAAGTAAGCGAGGTTTAATCTCTGATGAACAGGCTGCAACGCTTACCCAGGCTTATTGTGAATATCGAGATTATGGGCATCATCAAGTATTACAAGGTGAGCGTACGCAGGCAAGAAAAGATGAGTTTGTAGAGTTACGATCTCAAGTTGAAAAAATATGGCATAAATGTATGTCAGCAATAAACTAACAGGCTAATAAATATGATGACGATGGATGATAGAGACGGTGTAATCTGGATGGATGGGAAATGGGTTGAATGGCGTGAAGCAAAAGTTCATGTGCTAACTCATACACTGCATTATGGTGCAGGTGTTTTTGAAGGATTAAGGGCCTATCATGCAGAAAAAGGGACGGCCATCTTTAAATTACAAGAGCATACTGACAGATTGTATCGTTCAGCACATATTTTAAATATGCAGATTCCATTTGATAAGGATGCTATTAATCTAGCACATAAAGAGGCTGTTGCAAAAAATGGTTTAGACAGTGCTTATATTCGCAGTATGGTTTTTTATGGCTCTGAAGGAATGGGCTTAAGAGCGGATAACTTAAAAGTACATGTTATGGTTGCAGCCTGGGAATGGGGAGCCTATTTAGGTGATGAAAGTATGGAAAAAGGAATTCGCATTAGAACCTCCTCTTATACCCGAAACCATGTTAATAGTACGATGTGTAAAGCTAAAGCCAATGGTAACTACATAAATTCTATCTTAGCTTTGCAAGAAGCCCTATCAACAGGTTACGATGAAGCGCTATTATTGGATCATGAAGGTTTTGTTGCAGAGGGGAGTGGGGAAAATTTATTTATTGTTAGAAATGGCAAACTGTACACACCTGAAACCTCATCGGCTTTAGAAGGAATTACTCGTGAGACACTAATAACCATTGCACAAGAAAATGGTTATAAAGTGATAGAAAAACGCATTTCCAGAGATGAAGTTTATGTTGCTGATGAAGCCTTTTTTACCGGCTCTGCTGCTGAAGTCACACCGATAAGAGAATATGATGGCAGAGTGATTGGTTCAGGTACGCGAGGGGAGATGACTGAAAAATTACAAACACTTTACTTCGACTATGTACATGGACGTAAAAACAACCATACAGAGTGGTTAAGCTACGTCTCTTGAAAAATATAAAAATTGTAGAGCGGGACTTCAGTCCGCCATAGAGACACAAGTTATAAAAGGCAAAAACCTTGCTGAAATTGTAAAATAAATTATGAAAATAGCCATTGTAAAACTTTCAGCCCTAGGCGATATTGTCCATGCAATGGTTGCTTTACAATTTATTAAACAACAACACCCCAAGCTGGTAATTGACTGGATAGTAGAGCAAGGTTTTGTAGGCTTGTTACAAGGTAATCCTGATATAAACCAGATTCTGCCCCTTAATTTAAAGTCCTTAAAGAACAATAAAGCTAATATTTTTAATGAAATTAAAAAAGTCAGGCATTTTGCAAAAAATAACTATGACTTAGTGATTGATGCTCAAGGCTTAATTAAATCAGCAATAACATCCAGGTTATTATCAAGCAATATTGCAGGTTTTGATAAACAATCGATAAGAGAAAAGCAAGCAACATGGTTATATAAAAAACAAATTGCCTATCCTTATGATGCCAATACTATTGATAGAAATGTTGCCGTGATAGGGCAGGCACTTAATATAGAAATAACAGAACAACAAATTATCCATAAAGCCCCTTTTTTGTTTTACAGCAAAGAATGGGAAAGACAGGAAGACTATTTTAAACAAGATCAAGCCAATATAATTTTTGTTATTGGATCAACCTGGCCAAGCCGGAACTATCCTAAAGAAAAGTACCTAACAGTAATTAAAGGCTTAGAGGCCAATAGTTTAATTATTTGGGGGAATAAACAAGAAAAGCAAGAGGCCGAATGGATTGCCGCTAAAACTTCAAAAGCACAGGTGTTACCAAAACTGAATTTCGACCAATTAAAAGCAGTGATAGCAAGTTCAAACCTGCTTATTGGTAATGATACAGGGCCTACACACATGGCTTGGGGCTTAAATATCCCCTCGATTACTTTATTTGGACCCACGCCAGTCAGTAGGGTTTATCAGACAGCTATTAATAAAGTATTAAAATCACCCTCAAAAGTTAATCCTTTTAAGTTAGATAAAAATGATTTTTCAATCACTGAAATTAAAGAGAGTGCAATTATTAAGTTGGCTAAAACTTTGGTATACATCAAAAGCAACCAAACGAAGCACGCAAATAACTGAAAGGAAATAACAGGTATCAATGGCAAAGAAAAACCATAAAAAAGAAAAATCCATCGAAGAAACCCTTTGGCAATCGTGCGATAAATTAAGAGGCTCAGTTGAACCTGCTGAATATAAACATGTTGTTTTAGGGCTTATTTTCCTGAAATTTGCCAGTGATAAGTTTGAACAGCGAAAAAAAGAAATTATTGAGGATGGAAAAGAAAAATATGTAGAGATGAAGGATTTCTACACAATGAAAAATGTCTTCTTTCTGGAAGATATTTCTCGTTGGAGCTGTATCATTAAAAATGCCAAGCAAAATGATATTGCCCTAAAAATTGATACTGCGCTTAACACGATTGAAAAAGACAACCCTTCCCTAAAGGGTGCGTTGCCTGATAATTATTTTTCTCGGCTTGCCTTAGACAAAACAAAGCTTGCTTCATTATTAGACACCATCAATGATATTGATACGCTCAAAGACAATGGGCAGGATATTATTGGTCGTGTTTATGAATATTTTTTAGGT
>JAJRUF010000107.1 GCA_024277935.1 Gammaproteobacteria bacterium | reverse complement strand
GGGGATTATGATCTCATTAACCTTAATTTCAATAGAGTATTTGTATTTAATGAATGCAGTTAAAATCTTTTAACCTAATCTGGTAGCAATTTTGATACATATGGAGGTTTTTTGTCATAAAAATGAGGGGATCTCTGAGGTCTGTAACAGAGCAAGAAGCCTGTAATGAACTGGAGCGTTTTGATGAAGAGTGGGGAAAGAAATATCCTCAGATAACTCGGTCTTGGCGCCAGCACTGGCCAAACCTAATCACCTTCTTTGACTACCCTGCTGAAATCAGAAAAGTCATATATACGACGAATGCGATTGAGTCTCTAAATAGCGTTATTCGTAAATCAGTTAAAACTAGAAAGTTGTTTCCTAGTGATGGATCAGCCACGAAAGTTATCTACTTGGCTATCATGGCAGCATCAAAAAAATGGACCATGCCAATACGAAACTGGAAACAAGCAATGAATCACTTTATGATTGAGTTTGAGGAGCAGCTCGCTCCTCATGTTTAAGGCGGGTAGTTACACAGAAAGATTTACAGGCTCTTTTTTTGGGTGAATAGCGCTTAATTGTTGATTGCAGATTTTGCTTTAATTTCATAGCATCGGTGTCAGCTAGTTTCTGCATCGCATCTAGCAATTGATATTTGCCAATCATGCTACCTTCGCGGAGTTCTTGAATCATGCGGCTATCATTAAGCATGACTTTACTATCGGTATAATTTCCGTAACGACCATCTGCCCAGCAATCCTCTCCAACAAGTATGGTATCTTTGCTTAGTTGCACTGTTTGAGTTTCAGGTAACCAATGCAATAAAGGATTCTCTTAGCATAACACAGTAATTTCTTTTCTTACAGTTACAACATTGCCATGATAATAATCATGATTGCCCAAAACAAAATAAATCTGCTTATCAATATGCTGAGCCATTTCAATAAGCATTTCAGAAGCTGTTGGCGCTTCAGCAATATCACCACTAATGAGCACGGCGCTTACATTAGTTTTTAGGATGTTCTGATAGAATACCTTTCGGCCACTAAGCTCCATAAAATTCAAATGTATGTCAGTAATCCAGGATAGCTTCATGGTAGCCTGCTGATAACATTATCTACAACAAATTCATAAGCTTCATCAAAGTCCCAATGTAACTTCGAAGGCAATAAAACACTCATATCCATATGAAAATCACGATGGTTCTTTTTTAACTCAATATTCTTTAGAAACTCTTCGCCAGAGATTTTCACATCGTTATAAATATTATACTTAGAGAAAATATCAAAAACTCTACCTAAGTTAATTAATTTGCGATCCACTGCATACCATATATCAAACAAATCCCGTCCTTTACGGCGCTGATAAAGAGCACGTAATTTAGTCGCCATCAGTTCATCTATTTCATAAGTAATTATATCTGTGGCCCCTGCGAACCAAGCTGAATCTATAGAAAATGGTACCTTTTTTAAAGGCAATACTTGAAAATGCTCTGTTGTGTTTATCTCAATTTTAAGCTTTGCTGGAATTTTATTAGCAGATTCATATTTGTATATCAGTTTTGCACCGCGTTGTGTGATTTTCCATTTTGGATCGCCCATCCATGGTTTTAGTAGCTTCCTAATAGCATCAATGGTTTGTCCGATTGGATCAGGATTTTTTTGGACAAAATCAATATCTTCACTATACCTTGCCGGAGGATTGATAAACAATTTATTGAGCGCAGTACCACCTTGAAATACAAGCGCTTCCCTAATATGTGGATCATTATACAAATCAACTAATGCACGGCTAATAATTAAATCCTGTTCTATCTGTTCGTTCATTTGCCATGGAACAGTTTTACGCCAATTTTCAATAAAATCCTCTGGAATCATAAATCACTCTCAATTTCTGCATTCTCAATAATTTTCCACTTCTTACATCTGGGGTAGCCTATTTTAGAAATTTCAGACGCAAGAGGCAGATAATTTGGTTTGTTTTCTTGAACATGTAGCGCAAGGGCATTAATAATTATTTCAGCATTCTCTTCATCCATAACATCAATGTGATCTAGGATGTAACCAATGCGCTGTAACTGACATTCAGCTCGGGTATCTTTTGCAAGGTCTATTAGTTTTACAGGATCTAGAGTTTCAATAAGCTCTGAGAAGACTGTTGCTATATGATTTAGGCCGCCAGCATGATCAGGATATTTGAGTAAATCAAGCGCAACCAATTCCGGGGTTGCAACAACTAGGTATCCAGTAGCTACAGTAATATCTTGGGTTGGTAATTCAAGAACGGATTTTTTATAAATATAATCAATTTCCACATCGCCAAAAGTTGATGGATGCTTAATACGTTTATCTGATATGACCTGAAATCTTGCTGGCTTTTGATGGGTTGCCCCATGAAATAACCCAGCACTTAGAAGCGCAACATAATAATTAACATCCAAATACTGCATTATCAAAGGCACCAATTCTTGTGGCGGGATAGAACCGTGGGGCTGATGTTCGGGTGGGACAATCACATATAGCCCTCTAGCAGGAGAAATCAATTCTCCTTGCCCTCTCAAGCGAGAAATAGCATTTAAGGCTGCGTTTTTTGACAGGCCCTGATCTGCCATAAGCTGCTCCAAAACAAAATAGCGTTGCCCATTTTTCCGTATTTCTTTAATATAAGAAGATAAATTCATCGCGCCCTCAAAATCACGTTTATCGTGATAATAATGACATTATTACTTGATTGTGAGTTATAGTCAAGTGATTAGAGCGCAAAATTCCTGTTATGAGTCCTTAAAATCACGAAAAAAGGTATTTTACGGACATGGCTTTATGATTTTGTGCGCATTATGTCCTTAAAGTGTCATATTTCATGATTTTAAGGACATGGCATTCTCGGTACTTTCTAACGGTAACTTTGCCGACTCAATCATCAAAAGTGTTAGGTATGTCCTTTAGGTTTCAATATCCGTTACCTACAAGACATATTGAACACAATATTTAAGCCACAGAATTTAATTTAGGGGCAGATTTTCTCTCACCAACAGTGTAATATACCTAAATCAAGTGGGATTGAATTTCACATTTCCCACCCAGTTTGGAGAGCATTATATTAAGGGGCACTAACCTCCGCCAGCCTTTGCCCGTACTCAAACGCGCGGCGAGCTACTTAATTAAGAACTTCGACATTCAATACATCCTCCTTCGAAAGTAGACAGGTATACTGCCGTCTTACACTATTAATGGGCCGCTGTGCATAATCAACCCAGGAACTTTTCTCGTGCGGCCTGAAGAAAAAGCATAAATTGGCATTCATATATTTACTTTACAGCAAAAAAATCAAAACCATCGTCAAACCCTCCTGGAAGTATATCAATAGGAGAAAAATCTGGTGGAGTATAACTTGAGGGTGAGTCTGTTACGAGACTGTAACCGCTACCTATGGGTATACCATTAATCATAAACATCCCATTCACATCCGTTGTTGCCATTAAATTAACAGGAGCACCATAGAAATCTAAACCACTGAGTGTTACGTCGACACCATTTATCCCTACTGTTCCGGAATTATTAAATACCCCACCTTCGATTTTGGCTGGAGCGAAGTTCAGGCGAGTAAATAAAATTTCTATATCTTCTACTTCACCATCCGGCGAGGAGCCATATGGAGTTGTTACGCTACTTTCATCAGTACTCAGTCTGAAGCGAATGTAAGATTGGTTAATGGGTTCATTCAATCCTGCTAGGTAGAAGCTTAAGTCATCTGCACTTAATGATAGTGTAAAATCAAGATTCAGTTCGTTTGCGCCAGTAGACACTACAAATTCAGAAATTATTTTTTCACCTGTATCATCAAAGTCGCCATCAAAATTCAAATCGATCCAGGCCGATAAATATGCATCATCACCGGTTTGGTTTGTTACGTTATAATTAATAGACGCAAATAAGCCAGCATTAGTTCCATCAGAAGAGTCCACATTAAACGACAATTCATTCGGCTCACTTCCAACAGTTTGTCGAAATACGGCTTCGTCGGCAGTGGCTGTCATATCATCTTCTAATGCGTCTGGTGAGGGGCGGGCGGCAGTATCAGGATCGGGTGAAACAGAGCCAAGAAATAAAGATGGAACAATTGTATGGTTAGGACTATCTAGAATTGTCGCCCCGGTTTCGTCAGCCGAAAACGAATAGCTCTCAGGAGCATCACTATAATCAATCCCTTGTGGTTGACCGCCACCGCCATTGCTACCGCCATTGTTATACGATCCAGCACTGCCTGCGCCAGCAGCTATACCAGCGCCGATTAGTAGTGCGCCAAGTAACCACCATATAGCACTTCCATCATCACTCACTAAGTCATAAATATAAGTATCGTGCTGTGGTTCATCAGAAAAATAAGTAATCGTAGCATTGTCTTGATCGACAACAAGGTTACCTTTTTCAGGCTCGGTCTTAATCACGATATGTTCATTTGCAGCTTTATCGACGTGGAGAATATGTTTTCTTTTGCCAGGTATGTTCACTTCAGTATCGGCCATTACATCATCATTATGACTCATAAAATAAAGTGCAGCGATCGAAGTTAACATCGAGGTAATGACATTATTTTTCGATGTCTTTTTAGATCGTTGATTTTGTGATTGAATCGCAAAATAATGGTTTACTTCGAGAAAATTCATGGCAATGACCTCATTTCAGTTTCAGACTGTCATATAAGGTCAGACAACAAAATATTGTTAAAGTTCACATGAATGAGTAAACACCGTGGCTGATGTTCAATAAGTATTTATATATAGCAGTGGTATTGTGGTTATTTGTCGTGAAAATGAGGGGATTTCTGAGGATAGGAATGTATTTTTTCATGTCTGATTCTGTTAGCTGTTAGTCTGTCATAGTAAAATACGACTTCACCAGATACATGCAAAGCGCTCGCGTAGGTGGGCTTGATCTGCCCAAAATAAAGGAACTAGCAATAAAGCAACCCCAGCCCCAAAAATAAATAAAAAAAACACCATTTACCCCTAGAAATCCCCCCAAATATCCCCTACAATCGCGCCTCCTTCGAATGAGCAATAACGCGCCCGTAGCTCAGCTGGATAGAGTACCTGGCTACGAACCAGGTGGTCGGAGGTTCGACTCCTTCCGGGCGCGCCAATAGATTCAATAACTTACCTTCCTCCTTCGATAATCCTTAACTTAACGTGTGGCGTATTTGTGTCGCAAATCCTATCTGCGGCCTCTTTTAAATGCTCACTTGATAGGTGTGCGTAGCGCAACACTGGTTCATAGTAAGCCCCTAAGAATCCCACCTACCAATTAAAAACAACCCATCTAAAATCTCCAGATCTTCAACCATGGAGAAACTAAATGAATGATCAAAATCCCACGCCAGGGCAACCAAAGCGAGTAATAGCGAAAT
>JAJRUF010000106.1 GCA_024277935.1 Gammaproteobacteria bacterium | reverse complement strand
TCGTTTAACTTACTCATTTATTGGGACTTTTAGATTGTTTTTTAGGCTTCCTATTTTACCATTTATGAGTAAGTTCTTCTTTTTTTTAGCTCATCTTGCTAAGAATATTCTTCGGTTTTATTGGTTTTGCAAGAGGCTCTAATATTCAAGGAATAAAATGGAACCATTTGCAAATAATGAAATACTCTCTTTTTTATGGTTGTACCGTCAAATTATTTGGATAACACTCAGCACAATAACTTTAATAGTCTCTATTATTATCTGGTGGGATAAGGTTAAATATTTTTTTATGAATGTTGGGTATAGCCTGCCTTTTTTCGGAAAAATTGCCCGTTCAAAAAATAGCTCACTAGAGAAAGCTAAAGGCGACTGGTTCCATAGTGAGCGAAAGCTGTGTGATGATTTTTATAGTTACTACCAAGATAATAATAAAAGTGCTGAACATTATGATAAATGTCGTAATTATTTAAGTAAATGCCAAGAAATAGGCAGGCGTAAAAAGGGATTTTTATTAAGTGTACTATTGATTTTTTTGATTTTATTTGAAGCGGTTGGTTTTGCCTATGTCTTAGCACCCTTCATGGTTCAGAATGTGTCAGCAGATGATGCGTCAATGTTAGCTTGGTTTACCGCTTTTTTACTTTCTATTGCCGCTGTATTCCTGACAGATAAAATGGGCGAAGAAATCCATTTCAACTCACTCATAAATAAAATTAGAACCTGGAGAGATCACGATACCGAACCTGTAGACTTAATGGCTGATCCAGAGGTGCGGCTGGAAACCACTTACAAGGATGATAATAAAAAAGTATACATTCAATTATTAAACAGAGTGGAAGCTAACGCTAAGGTTACGCCAAAAAAAACAATAACGATAATTACTATTTTATATATTTTAATTATTGCAATTGGTGCCTTTTTTGTTCGTAGCTATACTTTGGATTCGATAGAAACAGAGATGATTAATAACGCAAGCTCTCCTTTTGCAAGCAATAGCAGTTTACCAACTAATTCAAGCCCATTCGACCTACCAACCGAGTCTCAAAGCTTTAATCAATCTGCTGATAAGCAAGCTGGTAATGAGCAAAAAGAAGCCTTACATATGGCTTCATTAACGACGTTTATTATTTTATCCGTCATTTTTATTGCCATTCAAGTTTTGGGTATTATGTTCGGTTACCTTTATTCTTTGTCTGGACGGGAATCAGCGATAGCATGGAAAGACACGAAAGGCTTTAATAGCGCCGAGGAGTTCGTCAATTATTACCAGCGCAAACGAGATAAAGTTGCTAGAGATGCACAAGCAAAGCTTTCTGCCTTACAAGATCGTTTATCAAATAGAATAACGACATCAAGTCGTGAAAGAGAAGCAATACTTAAAGGCGTTGGACACAAGGATTTTGAGCAGTACCTTAATGAAAAGAAGAAAGCCAATGAGACTTCAATAAATATAAGTTCAGAGGTTAATTCAAATTTTGTTCCTGAAGAACCGAAAGAGAGTATTGCATCAGATAAAACTATTGAATCCCCAGAAAATAATATCACCGAAGAAAAATCTATTATAGATAATCTTGGTGATATTTCCGAATATGATGACCAGGATATTGTTATGTTAGCCGAGGGTACAGGGGTAGACGTTGAAAAACTACGTCGCATAAAAAAAATTCAATTACAAGTTAACGCTGTAAAACAAAAGCGATAGGATACACAAAAAATGTTAAAAAACACTTTGTTATTGCTACTGACTTTATTTCCTGCACTATTAGTGGCAACCCCTCGTAACGACCTCCCTAGCTGTTATGATTTTTTAAAACTATCTGACTTAAAGCCTGAGTCATCAGGACGTGAATTAATCTTTATTATTGACGAAACGACAACACTTCCAAAGAGCCTTCAAACTTCATCTTATAATCATATTAAACGTTTTATTCAGCCTGGAGATAGTTTTCAGCTTTATCGCTTATCAGCTTATATGCCAAATAATTTTTTACAACTTGAATATGCAGCTACTTTGGAAAACACTATTACGCCTAAAAAAAGAAATAGTGTAGGGATGCTTTCATTAAAAAAGTTAGATAGATGTCTTGAGCAGCAGCAGAGCGTGTTTCTGGATTCCTTAGTTAAAAAAATGAAACTTAGCTTTGGAAATGAGCATAAAAATATTGCTAAAAGTGAAATATTATATAGCTTGCAACAAATCGGCAAAAATACACACAAAAATGATGTTAAACACCGTTTAGTCTTTATTGTTTCTGATATGCTAGAAAACTCTAGATTTACAAGTTTTTATGCAAAGAATCAGATTAAAGAAATAAACCCTACCCTTGAATTGAATAAAGTTGAAAAAAATAAACTCTTGGCAAATTTAACAGGTTGGCATGTTTATGTAGAAGCCGCTGGGTTAGGAAAGCATAATGCAAAATATGGCTATAGGTCTGGAAAAACCATGCAGAAACTTGAGAGTTTCTGGAAACAATACTTTGAAGCTTCAGGTGCAACCCTAGAAGGCTTTGGAGCTCCAGCCCTCACAATAGAATTACAATAAAAAGTAAAATTCAACCTCCTTTTTTATTTTTAGCTACTCTGATGGGGCAAGAGCAACAAACAATCAACAGAATTAGCTCAGGCTTAATCAGACACTCTAAATTAGCCTAAAGTGTCAAATTAAGTCTGAGCAGGATATTTAAACTCAAATAAGTTAAAACTAATACTTATGCATTGCCAGCTTTTTTCTTAAAGCCCGTGCGCATACCTTTCGGTAAATTAAGCACCGTTATAAGGGTAGACCCCGTAAAAATATAAACAAACTCACCATACACCCTTAGTTGATTCGCTTTTTTTGAGTAACAAAAAAGTTTATACAAATACCGTTTTGCTCGCCCTTTAGCATCAGCTAACTTAAAACCATTTTCATATACTGCTTGCGCGTGAGTTTGGCAGGTTTTTTTAGGCAGTCCAAGGCGTTTCTTTATCCTTTCTGCAGCATGGTTAGTAACTATTACGGCCATTTGCAACTCTTCTGAAACCAAACTTGTACTATTCATAATTAAGACTCCATTTTTTTTATACTTATTATCTAGACAGGGTTAAGAATAAAAATGTGAATTAGTGGGTGGATAACACGTTTATTAACTTTATCCACCTAATTTTTTTATTGCCCTCTTAAGCATTGCCAGATGGCATTTGTTTTGTCCCCACTGTTACGTTCCTGCTTATATAAGGATTAACAAGCTAAAATATTCCATAGTGATTTAGGGTTTAATACCCCCCATTCCCCAAAATAAATCGAAAAAAAAGGGCGAAATCCTCGACAATTAGTGTTCCCAAAACCCTAATT
>JAJRUF010000105.1 GCA_024277935.1 Gammaproteobacteria bacterium | reverse complement strand
CCTGCCAAAACTTTATTCTCATTAGCATCAGCAGATGTAGCGGTATTAACGGCAACTCCCCCACCAGACGAAGCTGCATAGCTAATATTTCTTCCAAGCTTTAAATCAATTCCTGTCCAGCCTACATAGCCGTCCATACTTAAGTGGTCATTCACATTATAATTTACATAGGATAAGACACTGACGCTTCCATAGTCAGAATTACCCGTATTACTATTATAGTTTAAATTTGTATCTGAATAACTTACCGCTATACCTGAAACCAGTTTTTCACTAAAAATATAATCCATACCGACTGTAAAACCAAGAATATCGGAATTATAGCCAGTTTCTAAAGTTGTATTTTTTCTATCAATTTCTGTGTTCATACCTGAAGTAAAAAAACCTAGTTTTTCAGGTGAAAAAACATCTCCAGCAGCCCCTTGTTGCTTAAGTTTTTTCCGTCGCTCATCGATTGATTTTTTATTATATTGATCTGAGATTGTTGTGGAATTCCCTACTCCCGAGATAATACCACCGTTATTACCTGCACCTGCGGCAACACCTCCATTACCTAGAGACTGGCCATTACCATCAAGGTTATTTTCTGTGCACCTGGCACTTAAATCAGAACCAGCGTTAGAACATACGCTAGCCCAAGCATTTTGAAAAATATAACCTGGGGTTTCCGTAGCAAAAGCAGACCCACCCGTTAAAATAACACCCGAAAAAATGTATAAAAAACTCAATCTATTTTTCATTATCCACTCCCAATTAGACTTAGATTTAAACACATACATCAGTTGTTGTAAACAACCAACAAAATATTTCGTCTGCATAAATTGAGGCACTTGAGAGGGTCAAACTTATGTTGCCTAGATGAAACGAAGTGGAATCAAGGCTACATTGAATTGATTCATCTGTTACAGGTTTATTCTTGGTTGATTTTGCTATAAAACCTGAAAATAACTAAAAATTAAATACTTTCAATAATGTGGTTAAAAGTTTGACTAGGCCGCATAACCTTTTCTGTCAATTCAATATCTGGATAATAATAACCCCCCATATTAACGGACTGCCCTTGCGCTGAATTTAATTCTGTCAAAATCTTATTTTCATTTTCCACTAATTGCTTGGCAATAGGGGTAAACTTGGCCTGTAATTCTTTATTCTGGCTTTGTTCAGCTAGAGTTTGAGCCCAATACATTGCAAGATAAAAATGACTACCTCTAGTATCTAGCTCACCCACTTTACGCAAAGGTGATTTATTATTATTTAGAAATATACTATTTGCTTTTTCAAGAGCGTTTGCTAAAACCAAAGCTTTTTCATTGTTATTTTTTTGTGCCAATTCTTCTAATGAAACTGACAAAGCTAAAAATTCACCTAATGAATCCCAGCGCAAATGGTTTTCTGCTATCAACTGTTGCATATGTTTTGGCGCAGTACCACCTGCACCCGTTTCAAATAAGCCGCCTCCTGCCAGTAATGGCACAATGGATAACATTTTTGCACTGGTACCTAGTTCTAAAATGGGAAATAAATCTGTTAAATAATCTCTTAATACATTCCCTGTTACTGAAATAGTATCTTCACCCGCTTTCACCCTTTGCAAGGTATATCGCATTGCCTCGACAGGTGACATAATTTTTATGTCTAATTCCTTGGTATTATATTGGCTTAGATATTTTTTGACCTTAGTAATCAAGTTTCTATCATGAGCCCGTTTGCTATCCAACCAAAATACAGTGGGTTGTCCAGTTTCTGTTGCGCGTCGTATGGCTAATTTCACCCAATCTTGAATGGGCAGGTCTTTAGTTTGACACATACGCCATATATCACCTTGCTCAACTTGATGTTCAAGCAATACTTTGCCTTTAGCATCAGTCACCCTTACCTTTCCATTAGCGGGTATTTCAAACGTTTTATCATGTGAGCCATATTCTTCTGCTTTTTGTGCCATTAAACCAATATTGCTAACATTTCCCATACTGCTTACATCAAATGCACCATGCTGTTTGCAAAATTCAAAAACCTGTTGATAGATTCCTGCATAACTTTGGTCTGGAATCATGGCTTTGGTATCATGTAGTTGACCATCCCCCCCCCACATTTTTCCAGAAGCACGCAATGCGGCAGGCATTGACGCATCAACAATAACATCACTCGGGACGTGAAAATTAGTGATACCTTTATCCGAGTTCACCATGGCTAGTGCCGCTTGTTTTTGATAAACCGCTTGAATATCAGCTTCTATCTGCTTACGTTCCTTATCCGCTAAACTGACAATTTTTACATAGACATCAGCGATACCATTGCGACTATCTATACCTAGTTTGCTAAATATTTCAGCATGTTTTTCAAATACATCCTGATAATAAATGTTAACCGCATAACCAAAAATAATGGGATCCGAGACTTTCATCATGGTTGCTTTCAAATGCAAGGAAAGCAATACACCTTCAGTTTTGGCATCTTTTATCGCTTGTTTAAAGAATGTACATAATGCGTTACGGTTCATGACTGTTGCATCAATTAATTCGCTGCTAAGTACGGCTGTGTTATCTTTGAGAACACGCGTTAAACCACTCTCAGCTATCCATTCAACTTTTACATCAGTTGCTGTTTGAATTTCAACTGACTGCTCATTTGAATAGAAATCGCCAGCACTCATACTGACAACATGGGATTTAGAATTTGCTGACCACTGACCCATTGAGTGAGGGTGTTTCTTTGCATACTGCTTAACCGCAGTAGCAACACGCCGGTCTGAATTGCCTTCTCTCAACACTGGATTTACAGCACTTCCCAGAATTTTGCTGTAACGTGCCTTAATATCCTTTTCATCATCATTAGACACTGTTTCAGGATAATCAGGGATAGCATAAGCAAGTGCTTTTAGTTCATCAATAGCAGCACTTAATTGGGGTATTGATGCACTGATATTCGGTAGCTTAATTATATTTGCAGACTCTGTTTTAACAAGCTCTCCTAACTCAGCCAAAGTATCATTATGTCTTTGTTCTGGTGTTAAATAATCAGCAAAGTTCGCTAAAATACGGCTAGCTAATGATATATCTTTTGTTTCTACTATAATACCAGCCGCCTTAGAATAGGCTTGTACAATAGGTAAAAATGAGTAGCTTGCTAATGCCGGTGCTTCATCGGTGAGTGTATAAATAATTTTAGAATTAGGCATAGTTTAATTACTGTTATTTGCATGAGAAATTGAGAATTAAAATCAATATTGCATAAAAAAAGCAGGTGAAATAAACTTTCACCTGCTTTTTTTACTATTTACAACATAAATTTATGAAAATGGGTTGTTAATAATAATTGTTTCATCTCGGTCAGGCCCAGTAGATAAAATAGCAACCTTAACACCTATTAACTCTTCAATCCGTTCAATATATGCTTTTGCGTTGGCGGGTAGTTTATCAAGATCAGTGACACCTGCCGTTGTTCCCTCCCACCCGGGCATTTCCTCAATAACAGGCACACACGCTTCATATTGATCCGCACCTAAAGGAGCAATTTCAGTTAGCTTGCCTTTTATATTATAAGCCGTACAAATACCAATTTTATCTAATCCATCAAGTACATCTAATTTAGTCAAACAAATACCCGATAAACTATTCATCTGTGCTGATTTGCGCATGGAAACAGCATCAAACCACCCTGTTCTACGCTTACGACCTGTCGTGGCACCAAATTCATGGCCTTTATCACCCAGGTGCTCACCATATTTATCATTTAACTCAGTAGGAAAAGGACCATTACCTACGCGTGTTGAATATGCTTTTGTAATACCCAAAACATAATCAAGATCTAATGGGCCGACTCCACTACCTGTTGCTGCTCCCCCGGCTGTTGTGCTTGAAGAGGTTACATAAGGGTATGTGCCATGGTCAATGTCTAATAAAGCACCTTGAGCACCTTCAAAAAGTATATTCCCCCCTGCTTGTTGCAACTCCTTCAGTTCTTCAGCAATATCTGTCAACATGGGTTTAACAATTTCAGCCAGTTTTAAAGTTGTCGCTAACATTTCCTCATAATCAAGTGCTTCTGCATTATAATAATGCGTTAGCATAAAATTGTGATAATCGACTAATTCTTTTAATCGCTTAGAAAACTCCTCAGTATTAAGTAAGTCTCCTGCACGAAGACCTCTCCTGGCCACTTTATCTTCATAAGCCGGACCAATTCCACGCCCAGTTGTCCCTATTGCTTTATTACCCCTTGCAAGCTCTCTTGCTTGATCTATAGCAACATGTATAGGAAGAATTAAAGCACAAGCTTCACTGATTTTTAATCTGTTCCTAACAGAAATACCTGATTTTTCAAGTATTTCAATCTCCTCTAATAGCGCATCTAATGATAGAACCACGCCATTACCGATCATACAGTCAACAGTTTCTCTTAGAATACCTGATGGAATAAGGTGCAAGACCGTTGTTTCACCATTAATAACTAATGTATGACCTGCATTATGCCCACCCTGAAAACGGACAACTGCTTTAGCCTGTTCTGTTAACAGATCAACTAATTTCCCTTTACCTTCATCACCCCATTGCGTACCGATGACTACAACATTTTTACCCATAATTATTCCAATTTTAAGCTAAGGCCTTAACAACCCAGTTTTTATTCTGTTTTTCTAACATACCCGTACATGCTAGCTCTTTAATTTCATCTGGATGACCAGGCAATTGTTGTATAACTGCAATGCCTTGCGTACGCAGGTCTCTAATAGCTTCCAGTAATGATACATCATCTGATACTGGCGCATAAACAAGTGGTGTAACATTGTTCTCAGCTGATTGCTTAGATAAAGCATTAAGTAACTTTAAATCAGCACTAAAGCCTGTAGCAGCACGGGCTCGACCAAAAAACTCGCCAATATTATCATATCGCCCTCCACGCGCAACTTCTCTCCCTAGTTCAGGAATAAAAGAAGCAAATACGATACCTGTATGATAGTGATAGCCTCTTAGCTCTGATAAATCAAAACTAACGGACAGAGATGGAAAGTTGATACTTAATTGATTAGCAACAGTTTGTAACTCTGTTAATGCTTTGGTCACTGCGTCACCCGTACCTGCCAGCACTTCAGCTGCTTGAGCAAGCACTTCTATCCCACCATTTAAAGTAGCTAACGCTTTAAAAATAGTTTGATAGTTTTCTGTAATATCAAAACCATCAATTAACTCATTTAATTCAGGCCGCGCTTTACGTTGTAATGTATCAAACAAATCAGCTTCCTGAGTTTTACTTAAACCTGCTTGTTCTGATAAGGCACGAAAAATCTCAACATGTCCAAGGTCTAAATGTACATTTTGTAGACCCGTGACTGCTAACATTTCCAGCATAAGTTGAATAACTTCCAAATCACTTTCTATTCCAGAGTGTCCATATAATTCAGCACCTATTTGTATTGGACTTCTGGTTTTAGATAACGAATCACCCAATGTTCTTAAGGTGGTTCCAACATAGCATAAGCGTGTTGGTCTATCATGTTTTAAATTATGCGCATCAATTCTGGCAACCTGGGGTGTTATATCTGCACAAACACCTAACATTTCACCAGAAACCTGATCCGTTAATTTAAAAGTTTGAAGATCAAGGTCATGTCCAGAACCTGTTAACAAAGAATCTAAAAAATCTACAACCGGTGGGATAACTAATTCATAGCCCCAGCATGAAAATACATCAAGTAATTGTCTACGTAATGTTTCTAATTGCTGTGCATCTTCAGGTAAAACATCTTCAATTCCTTGAGGTAATAACCAGGAGTCTCTTTTTTGCATATTTTTATATGTCCACTCGCACAAAACGCCCCGTTAAAAACGGAGCGTTTTGTTATCTTTTTACAATGTAACGATAGTTTTTATCGTAATTATTTACTTTTGTTTCTTAAAATACTTAAAGAAATCAGAATCAGGATCAAGCACTATCATATCCCCTTTATTCCTAAAAGTTTGCCTGTAAGCAATCATACTGCGGTAAAAAGTATAAAACTCAACATCTTTACCATAGGCTTTTGCATAAATATCTGCTGCCGTTGCATCACCAGAACCGCGAACTTTCTCAGCATCACGAAAAGCATTTGCCATGATAATTTG
>JAJRUF010000104.1 GCA_024277935.1 Gammaproteobacteria bacterium | reverse complement strand
CACCCCATCCTGTTTGAAAGGTCTGCAGCATACCCCATTCCAATGGCTACCGCTTCACCATGAAGATATTTTCCATAGCCTATTCCTGTTTCTATTGCATGTCCAAAAGTATGTCCTAAATTTAAAATCGCACGAATACCAGTTTCAAACTCATCTTCAGCAACAATTTCTGCCTTATTTATACATGATCTTTCGATAATATAAGCAAGTGCCTGTTTATCTCTTTGCAATAATAGTGACATATTGTTCTCTAGCCATTCAAAAAAAGCCAAATCACGAATAAGCCCATATTTTATAACTTCAGCAATACCCGCAATCAACTGCCTATCATCAAGTGTATCAAGTACATCCATATCAGCAATAACACATTGAGGCTGGTAAAAAGCTCCAATCATATTTTTTCCTAAAGGGTGATTAACCCCTGTTTTACCACCAACCGAAGAGTCAACTTGTGCCAACACCGTTGTTGGAATTTGGATAAAAGGAATCCCCCGTTGATAACAAGCCGCTGCAAAACCACCCATATCGCCAATAACACCGCCCCCCAAAGCAATTAGTGTCGCATTACGGCTAAATTTTTTCTCTAATAAGCAGTCAAAAATTTTTGTAATATGCTCAATATTTTTATATTGTTCGCCATCAGGAAGTTCAACAACTTCTACTTTAAACCCAGCCAAATTCTTTAGTACATCATCCAAGTACAAGGATGCAATGGTCGTATTGGTCACAATAACGACTTGCTTCGATTTAATATGTTTAAGCAATAATTCTTTTTGTTTTATTAAACCAGACCCTATATATATTGGATAACTTTTGTGTTTTAATTCTACTTGTATTTGTTTCATCTTTTTAAATTGAAGACTCATAAGCATCTAAAATATTTTGCACAACTGTTTTACTTTGCATTGAGCTTGTTTCTATTTTAAAATCTGCCGTATTGATATAAAACGCTTCTCTTTCCTTAAACAAGGATTCAATTCTTTCTCTAGGGCTATCTGTATTTAATAAAGGCCGTTGATTATCTCTTTTAGTTCTTTGTAATATTTTATCGACTGAACATTGTAAATAAACCACAAAACCATTTTCCTTTAGTTTTGTTCTATTTTGTTCTCTTAAAATAGCTCCGCCACCCGTTGCTAAAACAATTCCATCGAGTTTGCTTAATTCCTCAATCATGTTTTGCTCTCTTTCCCTAAAGCCTTTTTCACCTTCATATTCAAAAATCGTTGGTATATCAACACCGGTTTGTTCTTCTATTGCTTTATCGCTATCATAAAAAGGTAATTGCAAGGCTTTTGCCAACTGTCTTCCAATCGTTGTTTTACCCGCCCCCATAAGGCCAATTAAGTATATATTTTCTGTTTGCATGGTTATTTTACCGAGCAGGCTTTCTAATAAAAAAGGGGGCATTATGCCCCCTTTTGGTTTTTTTTTATAGTTTGTTATCTTACAGACAAGCTATCTTTTACAATTTTAGGGGTTACAAAGATTAATAATTCTTGTTTTGTATCACTTTCACTTTTTTTCCTGAATAAAAAGCCTATCCCTGGCAAGTCGCTTAAAAAAGGCACTTTATATTCATTATTTGCCGAAGTCCCTTCATATACTCCTCCTAACACAATAGTTTCCCCGTCTTCAACTTGAACTGTTGTTTTCACCTCTCTTTTAGCAAAATCTTGGGAGCCAGCAATTTCGTTATCCTTTTTAATACGTAAATCCATAATAACGGCTCCATTTGGTGTTATTTGAGGGGTAACATTTAGCTCTAGCACTACATCAATAAATTTCTGGGTTGGAGGGTTATTCGCTGAACCTGGCACTGTAATCTGTTTTTTTATCCCTTGCTTTATCACTGCAAGTGTTCTATCTGTAGTTAAAATACGAGGGTTCGCCAAAACTTCCCCTCTCTTCTCATTTTCCAAAGCAGAGAGTTCCAAGTTTAGAACATAGTTGGCTCCTCGTGCTAAAGTCATTCCCAAAGCTCCAACAGGGTGCTTATTAATTGCATTTGCTCCTAAATCAAGCAAAGCACTGGAACCAATGGCTCCTGCAGCATTTCCCCCCCCCAAATTCGCCCCAAAAGTTTGACCTGAAGAACTCGTTGATACAGGTTTAGCCACCCCAAACTTAACCCCAATTTCCTGGGCAAAGTTATTATCAGCAATCACAACTCGCGCTTCAATCATAACTTGTCTTATAGGAATATCAAGAATTTTGATCATCTCCCTTACTTCTTTAAGTTGCCTAGAAGTATCTTTGACAATAATAGTATTTGTTCTTGCATCAACCGTGGATGATCCTCGCTCAGATAACACACCTTTTGTTTCTGTTTTAATGCGTGAAGATGAGTTATTGGATGATGAATTTGATCCACCAAAACTATTACTTTTACCTGATGATGAAGAGCTCTCAGTTGCAGATTGAACGACATTAGAACCCACTAATATGGCTTGAATATCCTCTGCTTTAGCATAATTGATTTGTATATACTCTGTTCTTAAAGGCTCAAGTAATTTTTGTACTTTTTTTGCAGCCAGTTCATCCTCTTCAATTTTAATAATCTCTGCTGTAGGAGCCACTAAAACCACATTCCCTGTTTGCCTTTTTGCTAAGCCTTTAGATTTTAAAATTAAATCCAGAGCCTGATCCCAAGGCACATCATTTAAGCGTAAGGTTACATTTCCACCCACAGTATCCGCTGCAATAATGTTTAAATCAGTAAAGTCGGCAAGAATTTGTAACACTGAACGGACTTCAATATCTTGAAAGTTGAGGGTTAATTTTTTACCAATATAAGGAAACTTTTTCTTTAATAAAGCCTCTTTTTCCATTGCTGATAAAGGTATAAAGTCAACAATTAACAGGCCATCAGACTGGTAAGAAGAATAATCATAGTTACCATCAACTGTTGTTATAACTATTTTTACTCCTGCCCCTTTTGACCTTGCATCAACTTTACGTACAGGCGTTGCAAAGTCAGTCACATCAAAACTTCTTTCCAGATTATTTAAAAGCCTAGTATTAAGAAAGTTTAAAACAACTTTTCCTCCCTCTTGCTTTACATCAACAACCGTATTAGGTGCTGAAAGCTCTAGCATTAACCGCCCTTCACCTTTGGGGCCGCGTCGAAAATCTATATTTTTAATCGTTTGTTCTGGCAGAAATTTTGCGATGCTTATATCAACTTTATCTTTCTGTTCTGGTGTTTTAATAGTGCCAACCAAGCTTACTGGTTTCAATACAATATATACATTATTGTCTACAACTTTAGTTTCGTAAGGGACTGTCTCAGACAAATTAACAATCACTCTTGTTCGCCCACCTGCCTGAACCACATAAACAGTATTGACAGCACCTTGATTAACAGTGAATCTTTTTTTTGCTAAAGCACTGTTCACACCTGAAAAATCCAAAGCAATTCGGGCAGGGTTGTCTGTTTGGAAAACTTTGGGAGCAGTAACAGGCCCATCCATTGTTAGGTGAATCTGTACTTTATCTCCTGTTAAAGAAGAAAAATTAATTCCGGTAATAGCCGTCCCACTTGCCCAAACCAGAGATACAGGTAGCATTAAAAGCCAGGCTCCTAATATTAACCAAGCACTTTGTGGCTTGCTATGCAATCGACTAAATTTATTATTTTGTATACTCATTCTATAACCCTTAATTACTCAGCAAGTACTAATGAAGCCTGTTGTTCACGCCACGATCCTGGTTTATCAGGAACAATTTCCATCAACTCTATTCTATTATCTAAAATCTGGATAATTTCACCATAATTTCGCCCCATATAATTGCCTTTTTGGACTCGGTGAATAGTTCCATCATTGGCCTTAATCAAGGCCCATTTACCATTTTCCATCATTACAGTGCCAACCATCCGCAATGTATCAAGTGAATAGTCTTCTAGCTCTTCCTTTCTACGTGCAGTGTTTGGTCGTATTCCAAAAGCAGAAGAAGTACCTGCCTGGGCCTCTTCTGCAACTCTTTTGACTGCTTCAAAAGGGTTGCGTAAGCCATCAGGATTAAACAGATAAGGTTCAACTACTTTTATTTCAGGTAGTAATGGAATGGTGCCTTTTGGTTTAGCTTTTACATCCTGAATATATTGCTCTAAATCACTCACATCTTCATTGACACAGCCTTGTAAACCAAAACTACAGATCATTGTTAATACCAGTGGCTTGATAATTTCAATAAAATTATACTTAATTAAAATCATACTTATCTCCGTCGCACTTTTTTCTTCTTAATAGTGCCAGTCTCTTCGTTATACGTTTTTATGGTGGCATCCATGACCAGTAAAGAGCCTTTTGGAGTAATAGCAACATCATGAACGGTTACGATTCGAGGCAATGAAGCCAAGCCACTGACAAAAAGTCCTATTTCTTCATACTTACCAATCACATTAATTTTGATAGGTAATTCTGAATAAAAATCTTTCCTGATCGGAGATGCGGGTTTAAACAACCGAAACTCTAAACCACTGGCCAATCCAGTTTGTGAGATATCAATTAATAAATTTGCAACTTCAGCCTTGGTTGGCATTTGTTTAATCATTTCCCCAAGAGACTCCCCAATTTGCTTATACTGTTCCCTATAGTCAGGCAAATTAACCGCCTTTCTTTGCTTGGCTTCAAAACTTCGCTTTAAATTCTGCTCTTCTGCTTTGTACTGATCCAAACTTGCTAACTGGTCAAGTGTTATATAATAAAAACCGACACCTGCCACGATAAGAACAACTAAAATATTAGCTGCAATTTTTATAGGGAGTGGCCAAGTACCTGCCGCACTTGTATCCCAATTAACTTCAGATAAATTCATTATTTTTTACCTCCTTTATCTTTCGAGTCTTTTTTCCCTTGCTTCGCCAGTAGAGTAAAGTCATTTAACCCTGATTTTGATGCCCCCTTACCTTTAATAACTTGCAATATGGGTTTTTCAAGCCATTCTGATGCCTCTATAGCACGCATATAAGCCGAAACCCTAGCATTTGATTGCGCCTTCCCTGTTAGTACTAGGCTTTCTCCTTTTTGTTTAAATTTTCTTAGGAAAACACCTTCAGGCGTGGTTTTTGCTAATTCAGCAAATAAATGAACAACGGCCGGTCTACTTTCTTGAAGCTTTTGAATAACCTCAATCTTAGTTAACAACTGACTTTTTTTAGATTCAATATCTTTAATTTCCCTGATTTTTCTATTAACCACTGTAATTTGAGTTTGTATCAGATTATTTCTTCGTTGCTGATACTCTTTCATGCTTTCAATTTGCATATAGACTAACAGAAACACAAAACCAGTAACGACTGCAGATGCCACTAATGACATAACAAAATCTTTTTGTTGCTGTTTTCTTAGCTCTTCACGCCAAGGTAGTAGGTTAATTGTTGCCATTAATCAAAACTCCTCAATGCTAAACCACAAGCAATCATCATAGCCGGTGCATCATTACTTAAACTTTGCGGTTTTACTTTGCTGGATAAGGCCATATTAATAAATGGATTGGCGACATAAGCAGGAATCCCCAGGCTTTGTTCAACAACCTTCTCCATGCCTGAGATTGATGCACAACCACCCGCAAGCACGATACTATCAATGTTTCTATTGGCACTTGATGAAATAAAAAACTGCAATGACCGGGCAATTTGCTGAACCATTGCTTTTTTAAAAGGGTCAAGTACATCAGCAACATAATTATCAGGTAAGCCACCATGTTTTTTTGCCAACCCAGCTTCTTCATAGGATAAGCCGTATCTACGCTGGATTTCTTCAGTTAGTTGCTTCCCACCAAAACCCTGTTCTCTAGTATATACAGAGCGAAAATCATGTAATACATTTAAGGTTGTCATAGTTGCCCCAATATCAGCAATAGCAATTGTTTGGGTATCTATTCCTTCAGGTAATTGATCTGCTAATAAAACAAAAGCGTTTTCCATTGCGAAAGCTTCTACATCAACTATTTTAGCTTTTAGCCCCGCTTTTTCTAACACCTCAACCCTATCAGATACATTCTCTTGTCGAGATGCAGCTAATAAAACGTCAACCATCTCAGGGTTATTATCCGATGGGCCTTGCACTTCAAAATCCAAGTTAACCTCATCTAGGGAATAAGGTACATATTGATCTGCTTCAACCAATATCTGCTCTTC
Source organism: Gammaproteobacteria bacterium (assembly GCA_024277935.1). Classification (GTDB taxonomy): domain Bacteria; phylum Pseudomonadota; class Gammaproteobacteria; order Methylococcales; family Methylomonadaceae; genus QPIN01. The sequence continues at coordinate 36,493 of JAJRUF010000104.1, read as the reverse complement.
CATTTCATCTTCAGTTAATGATACTGGCATTGATATTGTTTTAGTCATCACTGACGAGCCTGCCACAGCGACACAAACATCTTTAGTTTTTGTTCCGGACTGTTTGATTGCTGCTTTAATAGAATTTGCAATAACGTCTATATTGGCAATGTTTTTATCAACAACTGCATCTTGAGGTAAAGGTGAAACTGCGTAATTTTCTACTTTATATCGGCTTCCTGTTTTACTCAACTCCAGCAATTTAATTGCTGCAGTACTTATATCAATACCTAGAACAGTAGATTGCCTTCTATTAAACCAACTCATGCACTAACCCTTTTTAATCAGGTAAAACTTTAACTCTTTAATTATCTAGCTCATAAATTACGCACAAGCAAAGAAATTAAAACTAATTGATGAACAAAGTATAGTAGCTTTTTTTATTTTTTCACCTAAATGCTTTTTTTTTACTTACTAATAAGCTTTCCTGACTTTTTTCCCTATATAATATTGATGGTTATACATAATCCTCTGGTTGATTAAAAACAAATTACGGCTTTGTAGGCAGTATTTTAGTTCACTACCGAAAAAAAATTTTCTTAATTTTATTTCGTACTCATTCCTTAGATATTATTTATAATTATTAAATTCAGGATTATTGAGGTTTCGAGCAGAATGGTGCTAAAAAAAATTTTAAAAGGATTGTTGTTATTAAGCTTCTTTCTTTTCCTTTGTGTAACTGTAGCAGGTTATATTGTTTATGAGAGGTTACAAGTTGAGTTACCCGATATAACAGCCCTTAATAATATTGAATACCAAATCCCTTTATCTATCTATAGCAATGATGGTCTTTTATTAGCTCAGTTTGGTGAAAAAAAAAGAACACCTATAGAAATATCTAAAACGCCCCGCCAACTTATAAATGCTTTTATTTCTGCTGAGGATGGTAATTTTTATTCTCATCCAGGAGTTGATATTAAGGGGCTGATTCGCGCAGCTACACAATTGATATTAACTGGCAAAAAAAAACAAGGGGGCAGTACAATCACTATGCAAGTTGCCCGAAACTTTCTACTTAGTAGAGAAAAAACTTATACCAGAAAAATCAAAGAAATTATTTTAGCACTGCAAATAGAACAAGCCTATTCTAAAGATAAAATACTTGAGCTTTATTTGAATAAGATTTATTTAGGCCACCGCTCGTATGGTATTGCTGCGGCTGCGTCTACTTATTACGGAAAAAAGCTAGCTGAGCTGAATTTATCTCAATTTGCAATGATAGCAGGCCTTCCAAAAGCCCCTTCTATATTCAACCCTATCTCTAATCCAGAGCGTGCCCAGCAACGTAGAGATTATGTATTACGTCGCATGCATGAACTAAATTTCATAGGCTTGGAAGAGTATAATGATGCTATTAAGCAACCTATTTCAGCAAGCTTTCATGCCAACCAACTCAAATCACCCGCGCCCTATATTGCCGAAATGGTTCGTAAAAAAATGGTGGAGCAATATGGAGATAAGGCTTTTACCCTTGGACTAAAGGTTTTTACGACTATTGACAGCTCACTCCAATTAACCGCCAGTAAGGCCGTTAGAAATGCGCTTTACCATTTTGACCAAAGGCATGGCTATAGATCTTTACCCCTTAAAAATAAAGCTGTATTTAAAAGCTCTGAGTTTACAAGCATAGCAGATATCCAATCTGCTCAGGTTATATCCATCACTGACAATATTGCCCGAGCAAAACTTAAAAACGGCACTATTATTGAAATTCCCTTTAAAAATATCAAATGGGCCCGGCAATTTAAAACCCAAAATTATATTGGACCGAAACTAAAATCAATTAATAGCTTATTAAAAATTAATGATCTTATTCAGGTTAGGCAGCTTAAAGATAATAGCTGGGCATTAAGCCAAATACCCAATGCTGAAGCAGCTTTTGTTGCGTTAAATTCACATGATGGTGCTATTTTAGCACTCTCTGGTGGCTTTGATTTTTTCCAAAATAAATTTAACCGCGCCACTCAGTCCAAACGTCAACCTGGTTCAGGGTTCAAACCTATTATTTACACGACAGCACTTGAAAATGGGTATACCGCTGCCAGCGTTATTAATGACGCACCCGTTGTTATTTCTGGTTCTTCCCAGGAAAGTGAGTGGCGACCTGAAAATTACAGTAAAAAATTCTTTGGTATGACCCCTTTAAGAACTGGGCTACGTAAATCAAGAAACCTTATCTCAATCAGACTTCTTAGAGATTTGGGAATCCCAAAAGTACTTAATACTGCCCATCGCTTTGGATTTTCAAAAGACCAATTACCTAACAGTCTTTCCTTGGCTCTTGGCAGTGGCTATTCAAACCCTCTGCAAATGGCTACAGTATTTTCTGTCTTTGCTAATGGTGGTTTTTTAATCAAACCCTACTTTATCAGCCGCATTGAAGACCGTGATGGCAAAACTATTTTTCAAGCATCACCTGCTATTGCCTGTCCTTTATGCGATCAATCTCACATACCATCAGATCGTTATGCGCCTAGAATAATATCTCCACAAATTAATTTTTTAATGAACTCTCTACTTCGTGATGTTGTACAGCGCGGCACTGCCACAAAGGCAAAAGTCCTTGGCCGACAAGACTTAGCAGGCAAAACAGGAACAACTAATGACCAAAAAGATGCCTGGTTTAATGGTTTTAGCTCTGGTATTGCAGCGACAGCATGGCTAGGTTTTGATTCCTCCGCCTCACTCGGCCATTATGAAACCGGGGGGAAAGCCGCTCTACCCATCTGGATTGATTTTATGAGAACCGCACTGAAAAATAAACCCGACCAAGCACTCATTCCACCTAGTGGCATTACAAGAGCCTATATTGACCCTGATACAGGTTTACTTGCTCACAGTCAAAGTAAAGGCATTTGGGAGTATTTTAGAACAAGGTATGTACCGAAGACATATGCACCTATTAAGGAAGAAAGCTCTGAAGGGCTTGAGGATATGGGGACAGAAAGTTTATTTTAACGACAACTTGTTGGCTCTAATTTACAGCACATCATACTAAGTAGCGAATTAGGCGGCTCTCGGCCATCAACCAGAGAGTTCTCTGAGGATAGTGAGGCTTAACGACCGAAAGACTCTGTGTACTCCGTGGTAACAAGCCAGCTATTACCCTATGGCTTAAAACAAAAAAGCTCGCAAAGCGAGGCTTTTTTACCACAAATATTTCATAAACTAGAATTTATCGCTTATCAATATCTGTATACTGACGCACATCGTACCCTGTGTAGATTTGACGAGGCCTACCAATTCTTTGCCCGGGTTCTGACATCATTTCCATCCAATGAGATACCCAACCTGCTGTTCTGGCAATAACAAACATAACGGTAAACATGTCTTCTGGAATTTTTAACGCTTTGTAAATAATACCTGAATAAAAATCAACATTTGGATAAAGTTTTTTCTCAATGAAGTATTCATCTTTTAAGGCAACTTCTTCCAAGGCTATCGCCAATTCAAATAAAGGATCGTCACTAGGAAATTTTTCCAATACTTCGTAGCAAGTTTCACGCGTAATGGTTGCTCTTGGGTCAAAGTTTTTATAAACCCGATGACCAAACCCATCAACCTAAAGGGGTCATTTTTGTCTTTTGCTTTAGCAATAAATTCTGGAATTCTATCGACCGTTCCAATTTCTGCAAGCATACTTAGCACTGCTTCGTTAGCACCACCATGAGCAGGCCCCCATAGTGCAGAAATCCCGGCCGCCACACAAGCATAAGGGTTTGCCCCTGTACTACTTGCAAGCCTTACCGTCGCTGTACTGGCATTCTGTTCATGATCTGCATGCAAAATAAATAACAGGTTTAAAGCTTTTACTGCAACAGGATCTATATAATTACTTTGATCAATATAATTCTGGCCAGGTAATGAAAACATCATATTTAAAAAGTTTTCACAATAACCAAGGTCTAATCTAGGGTAAATAAAAGGCCACCCGACTGAATGTCTATAAATAGCAGCCGCAATAGTTGACACTTTTGCTAGCATACGCATAGCAGAGTTTCGCCGATGCTCTGGGTCTTTCATATTCAGCTCACTATGATAGAAAGCTGATAATGAGCCCATAACCCCCACCATCATAGACATAGGGTGAGCATCATAATGAAAGCCATTAAAGAAGACTCTTAATGACTCATGAATCATCGAATGCTGCCTGATTTCATTTTTAAAAGAACCTAGCTCAGTCGTATCCGGCAACTCTCCATTCATTAACAAATAAGCAACTTCAATAAAGCTACAGTTTTTTGCTAATTGCTCTATTGGATAGCCTCGATAAAGCAAAACTCCATTTTCCCCGTCAATATAGGTAATGGCACTCTTACAGCTTGCTGTAGACATAAAGCCGTGGTCAAATGTAAATACACCCAACTCTTTATTCAAAGAACTTATATCAACAGCAGGTGTACCAACAGTACCTCGCTGTAATGGGAAATCAGATTCTTTGCCCGTTGCGTTATTTCTTATTGTTACCGTATCTTTAGTCATACTCTAGCTCCTTTTATTACCAAGCCTAACCTTACTACAGAAAAAAGACAAAATAAATTATTTGCCAAATTTCTTACGGAACTTGTCAACACGTCCTGCTGTATCTACAACGCGTTGTTTACCCGTATAAAAAGGATGGCACGAAGAACAGACTTCCACGTGTAAATCCTCAGTTAATACTGAGCCGGTTTCAAATTTATTACCACAACCACAGGTTACAGTAATTTGCTTATATTCAGGATGAATTTCTGGTTTCATTTTGATTCCATATCGCCCTTAAAATGGGCTACATACATATTAGAGAACTGAGTATAATACGATTTACTCAACAATTCTGCAACACCCAATTTTATATGCGTATTATTTCACTTAATGCAAACGGCATTAGAGCCGCAGAGCGTAAAGGCTTTTTCTTATGGCTTGAACAACAAAATGCTGATGTTATCTGCATCCAGGAAACTAAAGCACAAGTAGATCAGCTGAAGGCTGAAGCCTTTTGGCCTCAAGGGTATCATACCCATTACCATGATGCAGAAAAAAAAGGCTATAGCGGAGTCGCTTTATATTGCCGCCAAAAACCAGATGAAATTATTACCGGTATGGGTGACCATGAATTTGATTCTGAGGGTCGATATATTGAAGCTAAATTTGCTAATTTAAGTGTAATTTCCCTTTATATGCCCTCAGGTTCAGCAAAAGAAGAGCGTCAACAAGTTAAGTATCGTTGCATGGACCATATGATGCAAAAATTAACAGAAATGAAATCATCAGGGCGAGACTATATTATTTGTGGAGACTGGAATATAGCTCATAAAAATGCAGACATACGAAACTGGAAAGGTAACCAAAAAAACTCAGGATTTTTACCTGAAGAACGTGCCTGGCTTGACACCTTATTTGATAAAATAGGCTTTATTGACGCTTTTCGTGAGCTAGAGCAGGAAGAACACCAATATACCTGGTGGTCAAACCGAGGGCAGGCTTGGGCAAAGAATGTTGGCTGGCGAATTGATTATCAAATATTATCACCAGGTTTAAGAGGTAAAGTATTGTCTACAGAAATATATACAGAACAACGATTTTCTGATCATGCTCCTTTAATAATTGACTACGACTATACAATATCTTCCTCATGAATCAAGAAAACCTGCAAACCAACTGGCGTAGTACTTTAAGGCTCCTCTCCCACCCTCGCGTACTAACCATGCTGTTTTTAGGTATTTCAGCAGGAACGCCTCTATTACTAATATTCTCTTCTCTTAGCCTTTGGCTTCGAGAGGCTGGCATTGAGCGAAGTGCGGTCACTTACTTTAGCTGGGCAGCTCTAGGTTATTCATTCAAATTTGTTTGGGCACCATTAGTTGACCAACTTCCCCTGCCATTACTAAGCAAGCTATTGGGTAGGCGACGTGCATGGCTATTGCTTTCTCAACTAATGGTCACCCTGTCAATCAGTGCAATGGCTTACATTGATCCAGCAAGCGACTCACTTAACATGATGGCTTGGGCGGCTGTTTGCTTGGGTTTTTCATCCGCAACTCAAGATATTGTCATTGATGCTTATCGCATTGAGTCAGCAGACATCAATTTACAAGCTTTAATGTCATCTAGCTATATTGCTGGCTATCGAATAGGTATGCTACTAGCTGGTGCTGGCTCTTTATTTTTAGCCAGTTATTTTGGCTCTGATTTTACTCACTATAGGTATCAAGCATGGCAATGGACTTATTTAATTATGGCATCCATCATGCTATTAGGCATCACCACAACCCTTGTGATAACCGAGCCCAGCACCCAAATAAATACCGACAAATTACTGAATAAAAAACAACAACTCAGCTTTATATTTTTATTTATTATTTCAATTAGTGGGTTTATAGCTTGCTTTCATTACAGCACGCCCCTTGCTCAATCAGGTAAAGCTTATTTATCCACTTTATTAGCCAATACAAATTTAGCTTCATTCATTGTTGAGCTTTGCCGCTTAAGCCTGGCTATTATTGCTACGGCTATTGTCGCCAAATTAAGCATTGCCCTAGGCGTTACTCAACAACAACTTATTGAAAAAACCTATCTATTACCCATAAGAGACTTTTTCCAACGTTTTGGCTGGTCACTTGCCTGGTTATTGTTAGCGTTAATAGGCTTATACCGTATTTCAGATATTCTTCTTGGTGTAATATCCAATGTTTTTTATCAAGACCTTGGATTTACCAAGCCTGAAATAGCCAGTGTAGTAAAAAGTTTTGGCCTGTTAATGACTATTATTGGCGGTATTCTTGGAGGGTTTCTTGCTGTCCGCTTTGGGGTGATGAGAACGCTTTTCCTGGGCGCATTATTATCAGCCCTTACTAACCTACTGTTTATGTTACTTTCTCAAACAGGTCATGATATGACAATGTTAGTTATCGTGATTTCTGCAGACAATCTATCGGCAGGTATTGCCAGCACAGCATTTATTGCTTTTTTATCCAGCCTGACAAACATTTCATTTACTGCCGTGCAATATGCCATTTTTAGCTCATTAATGACCTTACTACCTAAAATACTTGGAGGCTATTCTGGATCCGTTGTTGAGGCTGTAGGTTATTCTGAGTTCTTTATAATTACCACACTATCAGGTATCCCCGTTTTATTACTGATTATTTTGGCCAGTAGGCGTTTTAAACTAGCTCATCAAGTGTAATTAACCCAATGTCCACTTTAGTAGAGACAAGGTATGTCTTATCTCTACGGCAAAAAAGCACCTTTAAACAAATTTAAAAGGTGCTTAATTATTACTCTCTGATTGATGGGCGAGAGCGACATAATTCGCTTTTAACCATTAATCATATAATGCACAAAAATGCTGGCAAAATAACCTGCCGCAATATATGGCGTCCACTTTAAATGACTAAAAAAAGTATATTTATGTTTTGATGTCCCCATTAAGGCAACACCTGCGGCAGACCCAACCGAAAGCATAGAGCCACCTGTTCCTGCTGTTAAAGTTGCCAACAACCACTGATATAAATCCATATCTAAATTCATGCTCAGTACTGCAAACATCACCGGAATGTTATCAATAATTGCTGAAATAAACCCGACCAAGATATTTGCTGTTGTATCACCGAGGCCATCATACATTGCACCTGAAAGTAGCTCTAAATAACCAATATACCCTAAACCACCCACGGCAAAAATCACCCCAAAGAAAAAGAATAAAGTATCCCATTCGGCATCACGAACTTTATTAAAAATATCAAATGATTCATCATGATACAGCTTATTAATACTATAGCCATAAATCATCAATACCGCTAAACCAATCATCATGCCCATAAAGGGAGGCAAATGAAAAAACTGTTTAAAACTAACCGCTGTAACGATTGTTAGCAAAAATAAGACACAAACCTGAATTGCACCAGGTTTTAACATAACAGCTGCTTCATTAGTGGTTGTTGGCTTATCATCAGGCACGGCTAAGTACATAAAATATGCAGGCACAACATAGTTTACGACTGAAGGAATAAATAAATCAAAGAAATCAAAAAACTCTGCGTAACCAGACTGCCAAACCATTAAAGTTGTAATATCGCCAAAGGGACTAAATGCACCACCCGCATTAGCAGCAACCACCAAGTTCACCAATCCAATCGCTACAAATTTATCATTACCCTTACCAACAGCCATCACAACCGCACCTACTAATAATGCTGAGGTTAAGTTATCTGCGACGGCCGACAAGAAGAAAGTAATAATACCAGTAACCCAAAACAACTGCCTAAAACTAAATTCTTTTCTAATCATCCACGAACGTAAGGCTTCAAACACATTACGCTCAGCCATAGCATTAATGTATGTCATTGCAACCAACAGGAATAGCATCAAAGCAGCGTATTCTTGCAAGTTATATTCAAAGGCATCATGCAAATCTTCTACCGAAACACCGGCATCTATTGCCAAAACAGCCGCATGCGCCCAAATTATCCCTGCCACTAAAATAACGGGCTTTGATTTACGCAAGCCGGTAAATTCTTCGGCCATAACAAAGCCGTATGCAACGATAAAAATCAAAACAGTATATATCCCTCTCTCCGTTCCCGTAAGACCCAAGTTAGCAACAGACTCTCCAGCCATTGCCAGTTGCGGCATTAATAACAAGCCAGCCAAAACTAATAATAATCGATACAAAACAAACCCCCTTCATATACAGGTAAATAAATGTAACACAAAATAATAGGCAATATTATCACTATATAATTACCTTTGTCATTTAATGCGTCTCAGTATATGATGATAAGTCTTGAATTTAGCCTAGGAATAAGTGAAAAACACCTTATGTATCAGTATAACGACGACGACCAGACCCTCATTAATGAGCGAGTCACCCAATATAGAGGGCAAACAGAACGCTATTTAAAAGGCGAACTTGGTGAAGATGAATTTCGCACATTACGCTTAATGAATGGACTCTATATTCAAACACACGCCCCCATGCTACGCGTAGCAGGACCCTACGGTTTACTTTCATCAAAACAACTGCGTATGCTAGCGCATATCTCCAGGAAGTATGACAAAAGCTATGCTCACATCACCACGCGACAAAATATTCAATTTAACTGGCCCGATTTAAAAGATGTTCCGAATATTTTAGCTGATCTTGCAAGTGTACAAATGCACGCCATCCAAACCAGTGGTAATTGCTTAAGGAACACCACAACCGACCATTTAGCGGGCGTTTGTATTGATGAAATAGAAGATCCAAGACCTTATTGTGAAATAATCCGTCAATGGACAGTATTACACCCAGAATTTGCTTATTTACCTCGCAAATTTAAAATAGCTGTAAGCGGTGCAAAACAAGATAGAGCGGCGACTCAACTGCATGATATTGGTTTACACCTTATTAAAAATGATACCGGTGAAATCGGCTTTAGAGTTCTGGTGGGCGGCGGTTTAGGCAGGACCCCCGTTATCGGCAAAGTAATTAGGCCTTTTTTAGCAAAGGAACATTTACTCTCTTACCTAGAAGCCATTGTTCGAGTTTACAACCTGAATGGCCGCCGTGATAATAAGTACAAAGCTCGTATAAAAATACTGGTTAAAGAAAGCGGTATTGAGCAAATGACTGAATGGGTCGAAGCAGAATGGCTACAAATTAAAGACGGCATGGAAGTTACTGACTCTCGTTTTAATGAGATTAAAGCATATTTCATCCCTCCGGCTTACGAGCCAGATGCTGAGCAAGACAAGTCTTTTGATTCAAATAAAGCACAATCAACTGCTTTTGCTACCTGGGTAAAATACAATACTGCTGACCACAAAATACCTGGCTACCGAGCTGCTTTTGTTTCATTAAAAGCACCTGACTCCCCCCCGGGTGACATCACCGATAAACAATTAGATGCTATTGCTGACTTAGCCGATCAATATAGCTTTGGTGAAGCGCGCAATACCCATAGGCAAAATATAGTATTAGCTGATATTAAACAAGCCGACCTGTTTGATTTATGGCAAAAACTTGATGCACTAGCCCTTGCTACACCCAATATTGGTACAGCAACAGATATGATTTGTTGCCCAGGCTTAGATTTTTGTGGTTTGGCAAATGCCGGCTCAATCGACATTGCTAAAGAAATTAATGAAGCATTAGATGATATTGACTATCTGCATGATATTGGTGATATAAAAATTAATATGTCTGGCTGTATGAATGGTTGCGCACATCAAAGTGTTGGTCATATTGGTATTTTAGGCGTCGATAAAAAAGGCGTTGAGTGGTACCAATTAACACTTGGTGGTTCCTCTGAAAATGAGGCTGCACTTGGCGAACGCCTAGGCCCCGCTCTTGCAAAAGAACAGGTAACTCAAGCAGTAAGCACCATCCTAAAGATTTACATTGAAAATCGTTTAGAACAAGAAGTATTCTTGGATACAGTTAAACGCATTGGCATCAACCCATTTAAAAAAGCAATCTATTAAGCCCTATGAAAATAATTAAAGACGAACAAATTATAGAAGATAGCTGGCGCCATATTACTGATGATGAAGAAATAGGCAGTGGCGATATTACTGTTTCTTTATCTCGCTGGAATAAAGAAAAAAAAGTTTTATTAGCGCATCAAGGAAAAGTGGGGGTTAGAATTGCGCCAACAGATAAAATTGAAGAAATTTCCGCTAACCTAAATGATATAAGTTTAGTTGCTGTGGAACTACCTGTTTTTACAGATGGTAGAGCTTTTTCACATGCAAGACTACTAAGAAGCCGTTATGGGTATAAAGGTGAAATACGTGCAATTGGCAAGTATATACCTGACCAGGTATTTTATTTACATAGAGTCGGTGTTAATGCCTTTGAGCTTGAAAATACCGAAGAATTGCCTCTTGCTCTTTCCACATTGAATGATTTTACTGTGGAATATCAAGTATCTAGCAACTAAAAAGTAAATATTTGTTTCTAGTCACCTTAATAAACCATAAGTTATAAATTGTAGGGCGGACTGAAGTCTGCCCTACAATTTATTACTCTTTATTTTTAAGTAAAACTGTGGATTTATATGCGTAGTCGAACAAAATTAGTTTAATAAAAATTGGTAGTGGCTCAAACCTGTGCTTTTGCATGAATATCCCTGCCAAATTCCACCTTATTTATTAGCAGACCAATCACAATATCATGCATTTTCTCTAACTTAGAGAAGCAGGTTGTTCGACGTGTTAATCTTTTAATCCATGTTCTAAAATTCAAATTTTTGCGTTCAATTTTTTGGGTATTTTTCTTTCCTGTTTCATGCTGCCCCGCATCAAGATGACGTTCATAGAAATATCAAAACTTTTATTTAAGAGTCAACCCTCTTGCTGAGTCTAACCCTTTAACATTTTTAAAGATAGCCCCTGTAATTTTGGTATGAGTGAAATTGGCATCCGTAATTTTAGCATGCGTTAAATCAGCATTTGTTAAATTAGCATCAGTAAAATCAGCACCCTCTAAACTTGCTGAATATAATGTTGTATTTTGTAAATTTGCCCCCGTTAAATTAGCATGTCTTAACATTGCTCGGTCTAAATCTGCATTAGAAATATTAGCCCCTGATAAATTTACTTTTTTTAAACTTGCCCGCATTAAGCCCATCGACTGATTTTTCATATCAGCACCCCATCTTACATTCGACAAGTTTGCATGGCTTAAATTTGAATTATCTAAAATGGCAATAACACGACTCCCACTTAAGTTTGCATTACTTAAATTTGAACGCATCAAACTTACCCCAAAAATACTCACATTACTCAAGTCAGCACCTTCAAGATTAACGCCTACCATAACAGTTAAATCTAACACTAAACCTGAAAAGTTACTTTTGCTTAAATTAGCACCTCTTAAATCAGCACCCCATAAATCTGCATTTCTAAAATCTAAACCTGATAAATCAAGCTTGGTTAAATCTTTCCTGCGTAAATTAGCAGGGTTAGCTTTAGTTGCCTGTTTTAACATTGTCACAACTTCACTTCGTTGTAACTCTGCGGCATAACTAAAATTATTGATTAAAAAAAACAATAGAACTGCTATAAATTGTGCTACTAAATTCATTTCCACTCCTCTAAACCTGATAAGCAGGCTATTATTACGTTTATAATCTATACATTTATGACCCTTAACAAGCCTATGCTTATATATTATTGTGGGCTAAAGCCCACTGTACAAGATTCTATCTTAATTTTTTAGATTACCATGTTATACCTTAATACCCATTGTATCTTACTCACAAAAGCTGTGGATAACTCTGTGTATTAATTGTTTAAACCTTCGCTAGTATTGCATAAATGCTAACTTGTTACTCTATTGTATACACCTTACAAAAACCATAATTTTTAGTAAATATCAATTAGTTACGCTTAAACATATCACTATACTTACTGTTATCATCTATATATTACAAGGTATTCATTTATAGAAAATAAAGTGTGTATAAATCGCTTTATTGCCATGCATTAGCTAACATACTAGGAAATTTTCAGTGACGCAGTGCTTCTAAATAAAAATATAAGCCACAAAAGTATATCTTATTGCCTTACCTATAAAAATAGCAATACATGAAAATACAATAGGTAGCTTTAACCATCCACCTGCAAAGCATAAACCATCTCCAATTACCGGTAACCATGAAAAAAATAAGGTCCAGACTCCCCAGCGCCTAACAACACCTAAAGATTTTTGTTTTTTATCTGCTAATAAATGCTCGGCTGGGAATTTTTTTGCTGCCAACACCCCAAGAAACCATGTTGTTAAAGCACCTAAAGTATTTCCAATGGTAGCTATTAATACTAATTTTTCGTCATTTATTTGCTGTTCCGAAACCATATAAGCTAATACAGCTTCTGACCCCCCGGGCGCAATAGTTGATGAAATAAAGGCACTTAAAAACAAGCCCCATAATGCTATTAACTCTTCTTGCATTTACTTGTCCCATAAAAAAAGCCCCTGAAACTATAGAGCTTCAGGGGCTTTTCTTTATCTATTTTATTTATCAGATAATTCTAGCGGTTTTTTGGATGAAACCATCTTAATTAAGCCTATAATTAATTTAGTGACTAAGCCAATGAACTGGGCAATCATTTCAAAAATCGAACTAACAACCTCGCCAGCCGACATACCTTTAAACTTCGTTGCCAATAAGGGAGCTAATATTAAACCAACAGCCAAACCAATAATCAAGACACCGGAAATAGCTGATTTATTTTCTGCTGCCGCTTTGCTTGCAGCCTGTTTTTCCTTAGCCGTTAATGGTTTTGCAGCCACGGGCTCAGGAATACTGTCACTATAATCATCCTGTATTACATAAGCCGTCACTCCAGGTATACTCGGTAAATCACCACTGCCTTTACCAATTTTAAGCTGCGCTTTCATCCCTTTTTCCATGTGTTGGGCAATATCACAATGGACTAGATATGTTTTATCATTAGGAGGAAAAATCAGTGTGCCTGAAATTTCACCAGGGCCTGTTATTTCCATATGAAACATACCTTTAGGGTATAAATACTTAGGCAAACCATGCATCATCCATTGATGCCGGACACTATCATCATTAATAAAATGAACCGTTAATTTAGTACAGGGCTTAAAATGATATTCCTGTTTATCAAAGGCAAACATTGTACCCGGAAATTTTTCAGAATATTTATGCCCTGCATGTACAGTAATTTCTTCAGTAGCCGAGATTTCATCACAACCACCAGGCAAAGTATCCGTATTTTGCCCCATAATCATGCCACCATCCATATCCATAAAATGACCATCACCATGATTCATCAGCTTGGTATGATTTAAAAACTCTTTTTTTGCCAATACAGTTGAAGAAAATGTAAGTGTTAATAGGGCTGTTATAAGTAGCTTATTCATCTTATTTTCCTCCTCTTGCTGAAGCAATCATTGCCATGATTTTTTCACGGTTTAAAAAGAGTAAATATAAAGCAACACCTAAAAGAAGCCCCCAGATAAAGTGACTTACCGAGTTATCTTCATCTACAACAGCATTATCGTAAAAAGCCATAGATTTAGGCCCTTCTTCAACGGCTAATGGCTTAGCCGCTTTTGGTGCTTTATAAGATTTAGCATCAATTTCACCTAAACTATTCCAAGCATCAATATCTTGCCATACTGGTAACTTTCTCTCTTGGAATCTTTTAGAAAACAATTGTTCAACACTTTCACCTATTCCCATAGGTAACCCAACTTCATTCAAGTATTTTTTATACACGATGGCACTCACATTACCACCGGGGTTCATACCGTTAGTGGTAATTCCTTTTTCCCTATGATCATGAAAAATCCAAATACCTTCACCATAACTATGTAAGCCATCATCAACTGTACTAATTTTTAAATCATTACGTTGTGCAGGTGATATATCATAAACATCACGCATAATTTGTGCATTAGGATTATGTTTTACTCCATCGTAATGGGTAATGGTCGCTTTATGCCCATGTGTATGTAACGCTAACTGCTCACCTGAACTATTAAATACTCTTAACTTAATGTCCTGATTTGGCTCGGCAACAATAATTGATTCTTTTAAAGTATAAGGGAATGAACGACCATTCAAAGTATAATAATCCTCTGTTGAATCATTCATCTTGTATTCACGATTCATTTTCTTCGCGATTAAACGAGGGTCATTATATTTTTGAATAATATCGTGTAAACCTTTATCCATTGCATGATAGTGCAAGTCATATTCACTGTCGTACTCTTCAAGAATTGCTTTTGATGGGTGTCTAACTTGTCCATCACCTACATTAAAGGTTTGAACCCAGTTATTAGGTCTATTTTCTTCGACAATAAACATCCCAACCAAACCCATGGCTAAATGTACATGTGTTTGCACATGACAATGGTAGACAAAGGTACCGGGTTGCCTAGGGCGAATTTCGTAGGTTTTGCTTTGTCCAGGTAAAACGAATTTATCGCTAGTCTGAGGTACGCCATCATTTCCTTCACCTTTGGCATCTATCCATGGGTGGTCAACACCATGTAAATGGATGGTATGAGGAAAGTAGTGAGTATTTTCTAGCTGAATCCAGACTGTATCACCTTGTTCAACCCGGATAGCAGGAGAAGGTGCTCTTAAAAGTGGGTTAGCATCAGTACCAACAAAACTATTGGTTGCCATACCTCTAGATTTAGGGGCAAAAACCCACATTCCGGGTTGAACACCTGGTGCAATATCAAATGTCGGTACTAAACCAGCGAAATCAGGGGAGTGACCATTTAACTCAGCCACCTCTAGTTTAATAATGATAAGATCAGGATCTCCATCTCCATCTATATCATTCTTCTTAATAATCGCATCTGCAGCATAATAAGTATTCATCAATGTTTCCATTGAAATATTATTGGTTCCTTTTACTTCAGCAACAATTTGTGACGGATTATCAGGGCTACAACGTAGAGACTCCTGAATCTTTACACCTTCAATAGTTTGAGCCTTACGCCACTCAGGTTCATTTGAACTACAAATAGTCTCAATATCACCTTTATCTACTTTTACTGTTTTAGGTAGGCTGACCGCAGCTGATGCCAATACTGGCATCAGCGCAACAACGGCACCCAAAAGAATACTTAGGGGTTTTTTCTGCATTTTATATACCTTGTTCTAAAACTTATTTAAGGCTTGTTGCATCTTTAAAATATGCATCAACTTTTTCTTTAACTGTTGCATTCGAAAGGTATAAAACATATAAACCTGCTAATAAAGCAATTAAATACATGATTAAAGAGGTTGTGCTTGTTGGTGCTCCAGTTCCTGCTCTAAAGCCCATATGAGCATCAAGTCTTCCACCATCAGGTTTATGCAGAGTAATATGAATCAAGTACTTACCAGCATCTGGAACACCATTTGGTAAGGATAAAACAACGGTACCTGATTTATGTTTTTTAGCATCTTGAAAAAAGACCCTTGTACCTTCTGGCTCTTTTGTCACTTCAAACTCAACTGCCATATTACGATATCGAATATCCTGATAGTCGAAAACCAATTGAGTCATGGTGTTTAGATCGGGCAGGCTTCCACAAAATTCATCCCCTGGGTAATTTTTAGATTGATACGCCGTGTAATGAATCCAATGATTAGGCTCCAGTTCAAATTTACACTGGTCAGTATCGGTTCCCGCTGCACCGCCATGAGCCCATAATACCGACGAAAACATTAAGCCAAGAATAACAATGAAACTCTTATTTAAAATTTGTTTTTTATTCATGATACCTTCCAGTTTTTTAATTATATTTTTGTAGTTTGTTTTTAACATTATTTACCTTACTAACAATAAGGTAAAGTGTTTTAAACAATTGTCCACTTTAGCACATCAAAACATGCAAAGAAAGATTAAGCTATTTCATAAGAAATTGCTAACTTTCATTCTATATCATAATTTTAGTTTATGCTAATATAGATTTGATTCAATTTTATTTGCCAATTCCAGCTCCTTTTCGTAGACTGCCCCATAACTTTACTTTGTTTGGACATTAAAATGCCTTCGTTACGCACCTCTTCTGAATGGATAGCCCTTCAACAACACTACAAAGAAGTTAGCAAACTATCCATAAAAGAGCAATTTGCTAATGACAGTAACCGCAACTCAAAACTAACGCTCACTTTTAATGATATTCTTTTCGATTACTCCAAGAATAGAATAACCACCGAAACCCTTCCTTTATTACACAAACTTGCTGTTCTAACCGACCTGACCAGCAAAACCAAAGCCATGTTTTCAGGGGAGTTCATTAATACAACAGAAAGTAGAGCTGTTTTACATACTGCCCTTAGAAATAGAAGTAACACCCCTGTCTATAGTGATGGTAAAAATGTTATGCCTGAAGTAAACCAGGTATTAGCAAAAATGCGAGTTTTCTCAGAAAAAGTTAGATCCGGGGAGTGGAAGGGTTATACTAATAAGGCTATTACTGATATTGTCAATATTGGTATAGGTGGCTCAGACCTTGGCCCCAAAATGGTCACAACAGCCCTTGAGCCATACTCCACGCCTAATTTAACTACGCATTTCGTTTCCAATGTTGATCAAACTGATATTATTACAACTTTGAAACGATTAAACCCAGAAACAACTTTGTTTTTAATTGCATCAAAAGTTTTCAATACCAAAGAAACCATGACTAATGCCCACTCAGCAAGAAAATGGATACTTAACTCTGCTTTTGATAAATCTGCCATCAAAAAACATTTCGTAGCCATTTCAACCAATAAAAAAATGTTGCTGACTTTGGTATTGATACCGAGAATATGTTTGAGTTTTGGGACTGGGTGGGTGGACGATACTCATTATGGTCAGCCATTGGCCTTTCTATTGCCATTTCCATTGGCATGGATAACTTTGAAGAATTATTAACAGGGGCTCATCTTGCGGATCAACACTTTCACGACATGCCTTTTGACAAGAACATCCCCGTCACCATGGCTCTACTCGGCATTTGGTACAATAACTTTTTTGGTGCAGAGTCTCATTGTTTGCTTCCTTACGACCAGTCCCTTTATTTCTTTGCCGATTATTTTCAACAGGGGGATATGGAAAGCAACGGTAAATTGACCACATTTGAGGGCAAACAAGTCGACTATAGCACCGGCCCTATTATTTGGGGGCAACCAGGAACTAATGGTCAACATGCCTTTTTTCAGCTTATTCACCAAGGCACAAAAATAATCCCTTGTGACTTTCTTGCTGCCGCCCAAGGTCATTATGACTCCCCTGTTCACCATGATATTTTAATATCAAACTTCTTGGCACAACCAGAAGCATTAATGAATGGCAAATCTAAACAACAAGTCGAAAATGATATAGGCAGCTCCGACCCTGTGTTAGTTGCCTCTAAAGTTTTTCCTGGCAATAAACCTTCCAATTCTTTTCTGTATAAAAAACTAACACCTCGTACACTTGGTACACTACTGGCATTTTATGAGCATAAAATCTTTACTCAAGGTGTGATATGGAATATCAATTCATTTGACCAATGGGGAGTAGAATTAGGTAAAGTCCTTGCAAAAGCGATCCTGCCTGAACTTAAAAGTGGTGAAAATATTAGCTCTCACGACTCTTCTACTAACACATTAATTAACACTTATAAAAAATTACGTGACGAACAATATCACGGCTAAACTTCAGTAATAGCGTGTAAAATATTTTACTATTTTAGGGGGGGGGGCGGTAACAAATAATATATCCCCACCTCTCTTGTCTTTTCACCTCTCCTTGTCTTTTCACCTCTCCTTGGCTCTTCTCAATCGGCACATGGAGCGACTATGCTTCTCTTGAGAAGCGGAATTAGGCCGCTCTCGGCCATCAATCAGAGAGCCAAGGAGAAATAAAAATCCTGCAAGACCTCTGGAGATATTATTTATTACTGACTCCCTTAGACAATGCAGGTAGAGACTTTGGGGGATATTCACACATCATGTGACTGCTTGTTCGCAACACTAACAAAATAAGTCAGCATACCTACAAAAAAAAACAGTACTTAAAGTTGTTAATCTCATTTAATCCAGCCATTAAAATACAAGCCCAGCCCCGTTAAAAAGATAATAATAACCGCTATTGAAAGCCAGACCCCTAGTTTACTTGCTGGCTCTTCAGCATAAAGCTCCACCCCTTCTATTCGCGCCTTTACGGCTTTTGACTTACCATCATCACTTTGCTCAACTTGGTAATAAATAACATCACCTCGGTAAGGCCTTCTTACAAAGCCCTTTAATGCAGAGATATGAATAAAAATATCATCACTACCATCATCAGGTTTAATAAAGCCAAACCCTCGGTCATCTTTCCAAGTCTTTAAAACACCTTTTGTTTCTATCGCCATTTCTTCTTTCCTCTCTTAAATCATGTCATTCAGCATTACTGCTATTCAGATGGCTTAATTTTTTCTAAGCCACTTTTTCTATTAGAGGATAGAATTTATATCATCCTCAATTCTTATGCCTTTTGATAGGCCTATTAAGTATAGAACAGTCGCTGTGCTTTTTGAAAGAATTAAACTTTGCGTGATCATAAATAGCGACAGGATTCCATCAATTAAGTTCTATCACCAGAATGCATTAATAACTCAGGTTAGAGCAAGGAGTTTTATATCAGTATATCTTCTCTTTAAAAAAAATTTATAAATATCAAAAAAGGCAATGAAATTTCTTTCACTGCCTTTTTAAATTTAGAACAAAAAACTAGACTAAAGTTACTTAATAACTTACACCTAATGATCTAATTGTTTCAATAGTAAGCTGCCCAACAGCTAACCCTTTCGCTTTTTGGTAAGCTTTTACTGCTTGCATGGTTTCTTGCCCAACCACGCCATCAATAGGTCCTGGGTTAAAGTTTGCAGCTAACAACGCTCTTTGCAAATGACGAACAACATCACCTGTAGTGTTAGTTTCGCATAGAATGCTACGCCACTCTAACACACCATCAGAAACTTTTTCTTTAGTTGTAACCGTTTGATAAACAGCAGGTATTTCAATCCGTTTTTCTTGTGCTGGTTGAACAACCTTTCTTACTTTAATTGTTTTGTAAACTGCAGGAATAGTTCTGGTAACCATTCTAGGCCCTTCAGTCATAATGCGCTTTTTAACATCCTTATAAGTAGCATCATGATGGATTTTTTCAGTTCTAGCAGGAGCAACTAAAACCCTTGAAGTAACAGTTCTATATTGAGCGGGAACTTCAATAAGGCACATAATTTCACCCGTTGAATTACTAATCTTTTCAACTGGACCTCGCCCTTTCTTCCACTTTGAATGAGCGGGCTTAACTAAAATTCTTTCCGTTTTTGTTTCATAAACAGCAGGAATTGTTTTTAGGTGGTCATGCCCTTCACTAACAAGAACCGACTCAACTTTCCATTCATATTTAGCAGGTATTAGTTCAGCAACTTCAGAAGCTTCTTTTACCAAGACCTTTTCTTCAACCATTTCATATTTAGCAGGTATTATTTTTATACGATAACTCGCTGCTTTTTTAAGGACTTCAGATGTTTTAGATTGGTACACTTCAGGGGTTAAAATTCTTGCATAACACTCCCCTGTTTTTGCATTAGGAGGTAATAAATCATTTCCTGAATTTAAAATACCTATACTACCTCCTGTACTCTTTGTTGTTTGTAACTGTTTATTTACCTCAGACATGTGTTGCAAATCAGCTTGTGATTGACTAATAGCGCTTTCTAATTGGCTATTTTTTTCTTGAGCCGATTCCAGTTGATTTTGTATTTGTAACAACTGTGTATTAGGGCTAGTCGCACACCCCGTTATTATTAATACCGCACTTAATAAACCTATTTTTTTATTCATTTACTTTTCCTAATTTATTTGGTTATATAAAACTAAATTTACATTATTTACCCACCTAAACCTTACACATAAAGACTATACTTTAAAGGGTGCTTAATGTATTTCGTACTGGACATACTCAGAAAAACGCACATAAAATATCAAGTTTTAAACTTAATATCATAAAATCCGTATCTCCCTAATAAAGATAGTAGACAACCAACATGAATAAGACATGAATATTTTAATTATGCATTAAATGCGAAACCTAACTCTGAAATAACTATTTAATTCAGTCTGCGTTAGTTAAGACTAATAACCAATTAATTGAGAAATCAACTTGATACTCACTTCAGAAAAATAGTGGACCAAGAACTTTAAATAAAGTAGGCAAAGTCCATACTAAAATCCAGAACTGTATTTATACACTGTCAAAACAAAATATTGAAAGAAAATGATTTAGTTTCAACCAAGGTGATTTGGGGTGATACCCTTGCCTTTAGCTATACATATACTTATAACTAAAGGGTCTTAGTATAAAGAGCCTGAGTTCAGTTTACGAACCAAACCCAGGTAGTAGTATTTATTATTTATTTGATAGTTTCTTTGCCATCAATAACTACACTAGTAATATGAAAACCAGTATCTGATGCGGATAAAGTACAACTTGCATCCTTAAAGTTATCTCCTTTTTCACCCTTGTATTCATAGGTTAAATAGGTTGCATTATCAGTTTTAGTATTAGCAACTAAGGAAGTAATCTGTGTACCGGTCTCTTTTTTTATTAATTGAGGACATTTTCGCCCTGCAATACGGTTCATATTAGCCCGATCTCGAATCATTGCCGCAGATTTTTTATCTTCATCAGTCTGTTCTTTATTTGATCCCACTAAAAAAAAACCTATTGCAAAAACACCTGCAACTGCAATCATCATTTTTTGCGCGCCGCCTAATTCACCCATATTATCTCTCCAGTTAATTAACTTACTTTTTATAATTATTTACGCTCAGATTCACTATATTATAAAAAGTGAATATACGCAATAATTCAATTATTAATTTAAAACTCAACCCCTTGAGCCGCTTTAATCCCTTGAGTAAAAGCATGTTTTACTTTATGCATTTCCGTTACAGTATCAGCCACGTCAATAACTTCTGCCGCAGCATTGCGCCCTGTCATCACCAAATGCATCCAAGCTGGCTTTTGCTCACGAATAAAATCTGCTATTTCCTGCCCTGCAATCCAATTGTACCCACAACAATAGTTTATTTCATCCAGCAACACAAAGTCATATTCCTCAGACAAAATTTTCTGTTTACTAAATTCCCATATTTCTCGGCTGGTTTTTATATCTTGCTCAGGATTTTTGGTATCCCAGGTAAAGCCATCACCTAACACATGCCATTCAATATTATCAAATTTTTCAGCAGCTTTTTGTTCCCCTGTTTGCCACTTTCCTTTTATATATTGAATAACACAAACCTTCATACCCCAGCCAGCAGCCCTAAACACCATACCAATGGCACTAGATGACTTACCCTTTCCCTCTCCAGTATGGACTAAAACTATACCTTGCCGGCGATCTCTTGACTTCATTTTACATCTCACCTTAAAAATAAGAAAACAATAATACAGCAATTAAAATACAGTTGTAGCCATTACTGCTACAATGCATTTTTTAATATTCTAACCTTTAAAATAGAAATATAAATGGATCTTATACAACGCATTGCTGAAGAACTGGCCGTTAATATCAAACAGATTGAGGCTGCTGTCACCTTACTTGACGAAGGGGCAACGGTTCCCTTTATCTCTCGTTATAGAAAAGAAATAACCGGCGGATTAGATGATATTCAACTTCGTCAACTTGATGAGCGGCTAAACTATCTTCGTGAATTAAATAGTCGCCGTGAAACCATTTTAGAAAGCATTACCTCTCAAGGTAAATTAACAGCTGAATTAGAACAAAAAATAGCCCAAGCAGATACAAAAACATTACTGGAGGATTTATATCTTCCTTATAAACCTAAACGCAGAACTAAAGCTCAAATAGCTAAAGAAGCTGGCTTAGAACCTTTAGCCAATGCTATTTTTAATGATCGCAGTGTCGTTCCTGAGCAAATAGCCCTTAATTATATCAATACAGAAAAAAATATAAACGATGTAACAGCCGCACTAGACGGTGCTAAACAAATTATTATGGAGCGTATTTCTGAAGATGCTGATTTATTGGCTGTGCTACGTGAGCGTATTTGGAATGCTGGCATAATGCACTCGACGCTTGTTAAAGGTAAGGAAATCGAAGCAGCAAAGTTTAAAGATTATTTCGCCTATCAAGAAGCCATTAATAAAATCCCGTCACATCGTGCACTTGCAATATTTAGAGGAAGAAATGAAGACTTACTCTCAATTAGTTTAAAGCCTGGCTTAGATGAGAAAGCAGAACATCAACTCTGCGCCCAATTGGTTGCCCATCATATCAATGTGACAGATACTTCATCCCCAGCAGATGCATGGCTTGCAGAAGTTGCTAGATTAGGGTGGAAAATCAAATTATTTACCCGTATTGATTTAGATTTAAAATTACGCCTTCGAGAAGCCGCCGAACTTGAAGCGATACGCGTATTTTCCAGTAATTTAAAAGACCTGTTACTCGCTGCACCCGCGGGGCCTAAAGCCACTATGGGCTTAGATCCCGGTATTCGTACAGGAGTTAAAGTTGCTGTAGTAGACCCCACAGGAAAGTTACTAGATTTTGACACTATTTATCCTCACCCACCTAAAAACCAATGGGATGCCTCTATTAACAGCTTAGCAAAGCTTATCCAAAAACATCAAGTGGATTTAGTCAGTATTGGCAACGGCACAGGCTCCAGAGAAACTGACCAATTAGTTGCCGATTTAATGAAGCAACATAACAATTTAAAATTCCAGAAAGTCATGGTGTCAGAAGCGGGGGCTTCTGTTTATTCCGCGTCAGAGCTTGCAACCAAAGAATTCCCAGAGTTGGATGTCACCATTAGAGGTGCAATATCTATCGCTAGGCGATTGCAAGACCCCCTTGCAGAATTGGTTAAAATTGAGCCTAAGTCCATAGGTGTAGGTCAGTATCAACATGATGTAAACCAAGTCCAACTGTCTCATAGTTTAGAAACGGTTATAGAAGATTGTGTAAATGCCGTTGGTGTTGATGTCAATACTGCATCAGCCTCATTACTCAAGCAAGTATCAGGCTTATCGGCCAGTGTCGGTGAAAATATTGTTGCCTTCAGAAATGAAAATGGACCTTTTAATGACCGGAAACAACTTAAAAAAGTCCCTCGTTTAGGTGAAAAGGCTTATGAGCAAGCTGCTGGTTTTTTACGCATTATGTCAGGTAAAAATCCACTAGACGCATCAGCTGTACACCCTGAAGCCTATCCTATTGTTAATGCTATTATAGAAGAAACAGGCAAACCTATTGCTGAATTAATTGGTCAAAGTAGTTTTCTACGTAGTTTAACAGCCGCAAACTACACCAATGAAAAATTTGGGCTACCCACAGTAAAAGATATTTTACAAGAACTTGAAAAGCCAGGGAGAGACCCTCGACCTGAGTTTAAAAGCGTACAATTTAAAGAAGGGATAGAGAAAATATCTGATCTTAAAGAGGGAATGATGCTTGAAGGTGTAATAACAAATGTAGCCAACTTTGGTGCTTTTGTTGATATTGGCGTACATCAAGACGGTTTGGTGCATATTTCTCATTTAGCAGATAGCTTTGTAAAAGACCCAAGAGACGTGGTTAAAACAGGAGAAACCGTTAAAGTAAAAGTCATAGAAGTTGATATACCCCGTAAACGTATTGCACTTTCTATGAAACGTAATGCTGATGAAACCAGTGCAGTAAAGGGTATATCCAAGAAAAAAACACCAGCAGTGGGCAAAAGAGGCAACAGACCTCTCAACAACCGAGAAATACACAAGGTACATTAGCGAGTGCTTTTGCCAAAGCTTTAAAAAAATAGTAAGTAAAAAATGGATAGCTCCTCCTTTTATTGCCAACTAAAATAACTTGAACTAAAACCAGGCTACTGAATATTATTCAGATCTGGTCATATTGAAGAAATACCAGTTATCTAGTTGGCATTACTGGGCTGACAGTTTTTCCCCACCTAATTTGGCACTTCCTGCCCTAAACACCCTTATCAACAATAGATAAAAATCATTATATTATAGCAAGTTACAGCGTCAATCCATAAAATAAATAAGAATTATCAACAAACAACTTGTTCTCTCTTTGTTCTTGGTTTAATATTTACAAAAACGAACAGAGAACAAACATGAATACTCCCTCAAGCCTAACCAGAAAACAACAAGAAGTTTTAGATTTTCTTGTTAATAATAAAGACTCGTTTATTCACCCACCCACCTTAGATGAACTATGCCTTGCAATGGGACTAAAATCACGCGGCTCTCTGCACAAACATATTCAAGGACTGATAAACGCAGGTTTTGTGGAATCTCCCAACAGAAAGCAACGTGGCGTGCGTTTAACTGAAAAGTCAGTCACTAAAGCAGCCACCCCCTTATTTGAAAAACAAGGCACTCCCTTTATCGGATCCATCGCAGCAGGAGCTCCTATTGAAGCTATCCAAAACATCAGCTATATGTCCATTCCTGATGAAATAAAAACTGATAAGCCCTGTTATATATTGCAAATTAAAGGGGAGTCAATGATTGATATTGGTATTTTTGATAATGATTGGGTGATTATTGAACAACAAAGCCATGCAAGAAATGGACAAGTTGTGGTTGCTTTAATTGATAAATCAGAAGCAACTTTAAAGTTTATTGAACAATACCCCCATGAAACAGTTTTAATTCCCGCTAATAAAACCATGCAAGCCATGCACTTTGCCCCGGACCAAGTTGAAATACAAGGTGTTTTAGTCGGACAAATGAGAAGTTATAAATAAAATAATAAAATGAGGAAAAGAACATGCAATCACGTACTCCTATGCAAGATCAAATTCACAATAGAATCGAAGATTTAATGAATGAACATTCCACTTTTGATTGGGATGAAATATTTCAAAATGCGACCACACTTTCCCTTATTATCTTATTTATGACTCTAGGGTTAAATTGGTAACCATCTATTTAAAGCAGTACGGTTATTTATAAACAACAATTTATGTATTGTAGAGCGGACTAAGTAGCTAGCAATATTTATTCTAACATTTGGAAGTGAAGCTTTAGCCTCACTTCCAAATCTTATTGGTTCGAAATGTTAAAATAATTTTGGCCCCTACTTAAAGCTTGTTCTACAATTCATTTTTTAACTTTTGTCAAAAAACACACCCTACTTATATAAGTAGCCAGAAAGAAGAACAAATAATATTTCTTCTGTATTGATATAATCTATTAATTTAATCACTCACCAAAAGCGAATATGATCAAATTAATCCACCTTATTTTTATCTTTTCATCTTTTATTAGTTTTAACGGCCGTATTGCTCTTTCTGTATTTAAACCGGTACTATTACAGAATAAACTCATAAAAATTGCACCCCATGTTATTGATACTCTCTTGCTTCTTAGCGGCTTTACCTTAGTTTTTCAAGGTAACTGGTTAGATGGAGAGTATGGCTGGATTATTTCAAAATTTATTCTTTTACTAGGATATGTTGGCCTAGGTGTATTAGCTATGCGCCTTAAAGGAGTAAACCGCTGGGTTGCATTTGTTGCTGCTATCATTTGTTTTATAGCCATTTTTATTACCGCAATTACTAAAAACGGGTTTATTTAATATACTTCGCGCGATCATCAGAGATGCAGAATTAATAAGCTGCTGGTTTTTGTCGATAGCAACGACTGCATTAACAGGTTTTTCTCCTGCAATATCTACATTCAACTACAAGCATGTAGCTTATAATGGAGTAATTTAGCGGTGTGCCGACTTTACTCAGCTTTTTTGACAAATAACTTTATTTGCAAAATAATAGCGGAAGACGCTACCCCGTTTCTGCGCCTCTAACGGTAAACAAACTCTACATTCTAGTTTTCCAAGTGCTGAGGGTGAAGTGCGTAGGGGCACAACAACCTACTTCTTTCCACAAAAGATCACTAGCAAAAAAAAAGCCTCACTAAAAAGTGAGGCTTTTTTTATTTCTCACAGTCGTGACTGTACGAAATAAAATAAACAGTAAACTGCTTATTACTGAGGTTGAACTTGTGCAGCTTGCAGACCTTTAGGGCCGTTTTCAACTTCATATACTACAGTTTGGCCTTCAGCCAAAGTTTTAAAACCATCTCCAACGATTGCTCTGAAGTGTACGAATACATCTTCACCACCTTCGTTAGGAGAAATAAAACCAAAACCTTTAGATTCGTTAAACCACTTAACAGTACCAGTTGCCATTTTTGAAATCCTCAAAATGTAAAAATAAAAATAAAACGCGTGTCGATGACATTATAAGGGTTCATAGATGTGCCAATTACAGGATGTTCTTAGAAAACCAGCTTGAGCCAACGCAGGCTCGCTTACTATATCGCATTAACAATAAAATTGCGCGTTTTTTTAGAGTTACTTTAATATTAATCAAAAAAAAAACAACTCCAATTTGATAAAACCATTTTAATTTCAACACGTTGATGGGGTTTTATTTTTTACAAGTTAACCTCCAAACTATCCACATCAACTGCCAGCTTATGCAAAATGGCTTTCCCCTTATCAAAATTCATTGTTTGGTTTTTTAGCCAAGAGCCCGAGGACAAAGCACCCCAACGCCTCAGCAAAGCTTTTAATTTTACTTTTCCGCTTACCGTAAAATGCCATTGCTTGATAATTGTATTGTAGTCCTCAAGCTCTATTGGCAGGATAGATTCTCGTAACTGCTTTAAATGCGTAAATATTTGTTCGAATTTATCTATATGGGTCTTTAGCCATTGTTCAACTATTTTTGCATTAATTCCTTCAGTGGAAAATTGTTCATTATCTGAGACCACCTTTAAACAATGAATAAGCTCGCTACTACTAAATTTAGTCGCTATTTCATAAAACGCTGATGCTTCCATATCATTTAAGCAGTTTTCGCTATAACATGTATTTGGTAGCGTTGTTGACAATATTTCACTAGTAGCAGGCCAGTTACTCCCTATTAACTGGGGATAAAAAACCTTCTTCGAATCTGCATCCGTCACTTTTGATGCCAACAACAATTCCCCTATTGCTACTACTTTGTGCCCAGCAATACCTATGTTAAGTATTATTGGCATTTTTACATCAGGAAAGCCTGCCAAGACATAGGCCACAGCTCCAGCCATTGCCACTTTACCCACTCCAGTAACCGTCAAAATAGCTTGTTCATTACAATAAATAGAAAACGGATGTTTACAGTTATCTTTTTTTAACTCAAAGTAATTAATCAAAGCTTTTGCCTCACATTCCAGCGCGACAAAAACAAATAACTTAGGTGAATTTTGACTCATAAGCATCCTCTTTAATAATACTACTGACATTTCCAATAATTATAACTATTAACTTATACTTCACACGATTGCGACTATAGTTTTCTATCGGTCGGTTTTTCTCAAGCGGGGGAATTTTTTTAGCCTTTGAAATGTCAGGCAACAGTGCCTTTTATAGATCCTTCCCCGGCAAGGGGCAAACTTAAGAGCAATATTTTATACCGCCTTGAAGTTTGCCAATACACATGATAATTATTGGTACAAATTGATGATCTGTTGATAGTAAAAAGCATCTTCTGTTTTCCCTCTTTTTATAGCTCCTTGTTGAAATATCTTACATTTTTTTAATAGCATTATAATTGCGTACTGTTTGTTCTCTTCAGATAACTTATTTTCTATAATGATTTTTTGTAAAGCTTTAATTCTATACTGATCCATCC
Source organism: Gammaproteobacteria bacterium (assembly GCA_024277935.1). Lineage (GTDB taxonomy): Bacteria > Pseudomonadota > Gammaproteobacteria > Methylococcales > Methylomonadaceae > QPIN01. Next base: position 8,273 of record JAJRUF010000104.1, on the reverse strand, counting down.
CCCAGTACTTTTGGGATAACTGATCATCATGCCCACCATATTTTTTAATTTGTGGCTCTTCAATATAGAGCACAGGGTATCTTGCTGTAATACGTAGCCATAAATCATAATCTTCACAAGCTGGGAGTGAAATATCAAAGACTCCCACTTTATCAAAAACAGAGCGATGAATCACAATGGATGATGGTGACATTGCACATAGCGGCAAACATTGCGGAAAAATCCAACCTCCTGCTTTGCTATGTTTTTTCTTTTGATTGACTCTAATGCCATTACGTATCCAGAGCTCTTCTGTATGACAAATTTTTCCTGTAGGGTTTGCTTTTAGTAATGCCAATTGCTTCTCTAATTTTTGCGGCAACCACTCATCGTCAGAGTCTAAAAAGGCAAGCCACTCCCCTTTAGCCTGCTTAATCCCTATATTTCTTGCACTACTCACACCTTTATTTTCTTGGTAATAGTAGCGAACCAGCGGAAATTCTGCTTGTAACATTTTAGCCGTTCCATCAATTGAGCCATCATCAATCACAATCACTTCATACCCAGAAACCGTTTGCTTATAAACCGATTCTAATGCTCTTTTTAATAAATTAACACGATTAAACGTGGGAATAATGATCGAAATAAAACCCATAAAAACCTTACATTTTAAATAATTGTTGAATTTTCTTAACAAATAACTTAAATTAAATATAAATAAAAAAGGAGCTACCCATGTCTGCTGTTATGCAAAAAAAAACCGATAGGCGTCATCATAATCAAAATTTAGTATCAGAACTACAACAAGAAAGGCAGCAAGTTTGGTCTTTATATTGTGAAGTCGCTAAATTAAAGCCATTCTCTGTAGCTTCTGAGGCCCATCCACTGCTCACTAAGTTTTCTCAGTTATTAGTTGATTACATTTCTCTAGGGCACTTTGGTGTATACGAATATCTTTTATCAGGCAAAGAACGCCGAGAAAAGGTATTAAATGCAGCTCAAAGTATTTACCCTGAATTCTCAAGAATAACTGAAGCGGTTATTAACTTTAATGATAAATATGATGTCCACAAACAAATACTTAAAACCAATGAACTAGAACAAGATTTATCGGTTTTAGGTGAAAACTTGGCAAAAAGAATCGAGCTTGAAGATGAGCTTTGCCGTTTAGTATTAAATTAACATGGCTATACTTCGCGCGGTCACGACTGCTGTTCCCGTATGATCTGGGTGGGAAAACGGGATTACGCCCGTTTTCTCCCACACACCACCGATAATGCAGTTTTCCGCAACGGCGGTTAAATCCAGTAGCGTAAACGTCTATTTAGATTATGCTACTGAGAGGTTCCAATGGTACATATAATCCATAGCGTTTAAAAAGGCATTGTTCTGCACTGTATGAAAGAACCGGGGGGTTGCTATTCGCCAGACTCCGCGAGAGTTGCTCGCCACTTTTAAATAATATGCTTTTGCTCCTAATCGTTGCAAGGCATTAAGCCACCCTTTCTTATTGTGTCCGGACAGGATAACTCTCTGACGCTGTCACAAGCAAGAGTAGATCGACGGTTTGTCCATTAACATAGCCACCTGAAACTTTGTGTTTTTGCTTACTTGTTTTTTTGCTGTCTACCTAATCATTAAAACTGAAGCATCGAGTATTACCCTCCTGCCTATGAGTACATTCCCATCAAAGGCTGGTGAGGGTGAACAGCTTTTACAGTTTATTTTAAGCCTTTTAATGTGGTCTGAATATGCTCTGTCTTGAGGCTTTTAGCAGACTAACCCTTTGATTTACTTTGCTTATCTAGCCATTCGACCAGATCACCCTCCTTAACAACGCCCATATGTTTAAACATAACACCACTTTTATCAGAAAAATAAGTTAGCGGTAATTCTCCGCGCCATCGTGGGTTAATATCAAAATATAATTTTTCCACATAATTATCAGCAAAAATCCAGGTTTCAGTTTCTGTAAGATTTTTGGTAGCTAATAGTTGCTGTACGGCCCCATCTTCAAAAAAAGGGTCTGTGGAAATGGTAATTAATTTAACTTCTGGATATTTTTCTACTAGCCGCCCAAACATTGCTAACTCCTTCATACAATAAGCACAAGTCACTGACCAAAAGGCAATAATATAAGGCTGTCCTTTATTTTGCTGCTGGATTTGGAAAAATGAGCCTTTAACAAAAGGTTTGTAAGGTGATTCACTTGCATTAGCTGTTGTTTGGCTAATAAAAACCGTAAAAAGCACAATTAACAGGGTTTTAAGCCTTTTTTGAATAAGTTGATTTACCATGGTTATTGATTAAATTATTTGGCCGTAAAATTCTATTGTACTTTTAGCTCTATCATTTGCAAACATTGATTTTATACCTATTGATCCTAGGTTATAATCAAAAAATTTTTATTCTTTAAAGTAATAGCAGGGTTTAGTTGCTCTTACTATCAACAAAAAAACAACTTGTTATAAAATCCACATCCTAAGGTGGGCAATGCTTAAATGTAATATATGATTTATATGTTATTTTTTAATTTAATCGAAAAGTAAATTTAGAGTATGGAGTCAAATATTAAAATGAACAAAGGTATACTTTATATTATTTCCGCCCCATCAGGTGCGGGGAAAACCAGTTTAGTTAAGCAATTGATTACTGAATTGGATCAATTAACGGTTTCTATATCTCATACAACTCGGCAAATGCGAGCAGGTGAAACACATGGAAAAGATTATTATTTTTCTACTGTAGAAGAATTTAAGCAAATGATTGCTGAACATGCTTTTTGAGAGTATGCACAAGTATTTGATAATTTTTATGGAACTGCACAGCAGTCTGTTGAATACTACTTAGATAATGGTATTGATGTTATTTTAGAAATTGATTGGCAAGGTGCTCAGCAAGTCAGAGAAATGCTACCAGATTGTATTTCTGTCTTTATACTTCCGCCATCAATAGAGGTCTTGCAGCAACGTTTAGAAAGCCGAGGGCAAGATAGTAAAGAAGTTATTGACCGCCGTATGCAAGATGCGGTAAATGAAATGAGTCATTGCGGCGAGTTTAACTACTTGGTTGTTAATGATAGCTTTAATCAAGCTCTCGCAGAGTTAAAAAGTATTGTGCTTAGTCATCGCCTGCAGACACAAAGACAGTTAAAAAATTTAGCACCTTTGTTGGATAAACTTACAATGTCCTGAAGTTATCCTCACTCTGGCTAAACTTGATTGATTCTTCGTTTACAACCTCAAGTCGGCGACGTCTTCTACTGCCCTTACGCTTATCGGCAAGCTCTTCATTCCATTGATGCATATTGACTCTAGGGTCATTATGCCAGGAGCGATAAAAATACTCTCTAACTATAATAATCCTGTTTTTAAAGGGTTTTCGATGTAGTTTTTTTACCGCCCTTTTAGCGGCTACGTCCGAGTCTATAGTCACTAAAGCATGGTATTCAATGGTTTTCCTTCGGTTATCCTTTAAAATTAACCGGTTAATTGACTCTATCTGACCTGTTTTTGTAAAAAAATTACCTTTTAATGCGGAGTCCAGGAAATCAATAATTTCTTGGTCACTAGCACTTTTAGCAATTCGCCTTAAAATTAGAATCATAACTATTTACCACAACAACGTTTAAACTTTTTACCGCTGCCGCAAGAACATGGCGCATTTTTGCCTTGATTTGACGGCTGATTAGCTTTAGTAACTGATTTAACCACCCCATCTAAATAGAGCCAGCGATCAGCTTTTTTTACAAACCGGCTAATTTCAGTCATTACATAGGATTCATTCTCTAAAGTATAATAAGCTTTAAACTCAACGATACCCTTATTATCCTTTTTTAAACCTTTTTTGGTTTTTACAATTTCAAGATGAGTCCATATTGCTTGTTCTTTTGAAAAATCAATTGATTTAGGCTGTTTACTACCACTCCAGGTTCTAACAGGTAACTTTCGTTTTTGCTCGCATAGGCTGTAAACCTGGAACGCATTAAAGCTTCAGCAGTAAGAGGGTTGCTAATTTTTTTATGAAAGGGTTCACAGCAGAGCGAATATTCAACTTCGCTACCACAAAGACAATTTGGTTTTGGTTCGAAATTTGTAATTTATCTGTACCGGAATAATAATTAATCGACTATTATCAAACATATTACTTATTTATCAGGTTTGATAATGTTTTAGTCATTGTAAGCCACCTAACTAACAATGACTGTTACTAATTGTACCTTAAATCAACTTTTCTTGGTATTCCACCCCCAATGAAGCTATTAATTTTCATCTTAATAATAAGTTTTCTTTCGCCTGCTTTACAGGCTAAAAAACTTTATAAATATAGAGACTCAAAAGGGTTATGGCATTTTTCAGATAAACCACCCGTCGCTGAAACTGATAAAATAATAGAGGTCAGGCAATTAAAAGCAGCTAAAAAAAGATATGTTTGGCTAGAAAAGAGAGGCGATAAACAAAAACCTGAATATTTTGTGATTAATAATTACCAAGCCCCGATAGAAATTAAGTTTAGTTTAAGCAAGTTAAATAATGCCATTTCAAAACCAACCTTACCCAAGCGGTTTATAGTCGCTCCAGGCCGTTCTAAAACACTATTTAAAGTTACTGCTTTTAATAAATTTAAATCATGGGGTTATTCATTAAAATATGTCTATATTATTGGGAGCCCTTTAGCGAGGCATGATGAGAGTGCTGTTTATTTACCACCTTTTGAAAAAGGGACATCATTTTCAATTACCCAGGCTTTTGGCGGGGGATTTAGCCATACCGATAAGCAAAATAAATATGCTGTTGATTTGGCAATGCCAATAAATACACCGGTTTATGCGGCTAGGACTGGGGTTGTTATTGAAGTTAATAATGATTTTTTTAACAGAGGCACTACTCAGTTTTATAAGACCAGAGCAAATAGCATTAGAATTTTACATGAAGATGGCTCAATGGCTGTTTATGCTCACTTGGCAGTAGATACAGCTCAAGTGTATCCCGGGTTAAAAGTTTATGCTGGGCAGTTGATTGGCTACTCGGGGAATACAGGTTTTTCTTCGGGCCCTCATTTACATTTTGCCGTACAACTTAACAAAGGTATGGAGCTAGTTTCGGTTCCTTTTAAGTTTACTCAGGCTGATGGTTCAACAACCACCCCTGTAGCAGGTAGTATGCTGAGTAATTAAAAAAATCCTGATAGACTAATGTGTTGTATTGGAAGTCATACTTGACCTTAATTCCCACTTATTAAAATATGAAAATATCTCTTATTGTTGCAATGGCAACTAATCGTGCAATAGGCTTGAAAAATGAAATGCCTTGGCATTTATCGGCAGACCTTAAAAAATTTAAAACAATTACTATGGGTAGTCCTATTGTAATGGGGAGGAAAACCTATGAGTCAATAGGCCGACCTTTACCAGGTCGAACAAATATTATCATCAGTCGGAATAATGCATATCAACAGCCAGGCTGTGAAGTTTTTAATAATATTGATAAAGCCATAGCGGCATGTCAAAAGTATAATGAAATATTTGTTATTGGTGGTGCTACTTTGTATGAGTCTATGTTAGAGGTGGCAGACAATTTGTATTTAACAGAAATACACAAACAACTTGATGGGGATACCTTTTTTCCTGCGATAAAAAAGTCAGAATGGTTAGAAATAGAACGAGAAGATATTTTAACTGACCCAAGCGTTGACTTTAACTATAGTTTTGTAAAGCTGGAAAAACGTAAATAACCAAGAAAAATACTGCGTTGTTATCCTTCTCAAAAAGAGTATATTTGTAATTAATTAAATACTAACTATGTGATTTAAGAGGAAGCATGATGACAATAAATAATAAAAATAGACGTCAATTTCTACAGCACACAGCTGTAGGCTTGGCAGCCGCAGCATTTCCTGGTCTAGCACTCGCCAATAAAGGGCAATTTAAAAGCCATGCAACGCGTGGCTTTAACCCTGATGTAGAAATGGAAATAACGGCCAGACAAGGCTATGTCCCCGTATTAAGAGGTGGCCCCCACACTAAGGTTCAAAAATATTATAGTAAGCTTTTAAAGGGGCCTAAAGATACTCTGCAACATTTAAAGAGTAATTACCTTGGCCCAATTATTAATTATGAGAAAGGCCAGAAAGTCCGAATTTATTTTAATAACGCCCTTTCAGAACCCTCAATTATTCACTGGCATGGTCTTCATGTACCTCAAAAAAGTGATGGGCATCCTATGTACACTATTCAACCTGGTGAACAGTTCGTCTATGAATTTGAGGTAATGAACCGTGCTGGAACAAGTTTTTACCACTCGCATACACATGAATTAACAGCTGAACAGGTTTATAAAGGTTTGGCAGGAATTATTACGGTTACCGATGATGAAGAGAAAAAATTAGACTTACCAAGAGGGGAATATGATATTCCTTTTGTGCTACAGGATAGAATATTTAACAATCGTAACCAATTGCAATATCTTCGTGGTATGCACGGTAGAATGTCTGGCTTTTTAGGAGATACCATTTTAGTTAATGGTAAGCCAAATGTTGAGTTTACTGTTAAATCGAGAGCTTATCGTTTTAGAGCGCTAAATGGTTCAAACTCACGAATTTATAAATTAGGCTGGGGGGATGGTACTCCGCTAACTGCTATCGGTACAGATGCTGGCTTATTGGAAAAACCAGAAACCAGGCCTTATATTATGCTTGCGCCTGGTGAGCGAATAGATTTGTGGTTGGATTTTAGTGGCCGGTCAGTAGGTGAAAAATTAGTGATGTATAGCCTACCCTATACGGGTGCAATGCCTCCTATGATTGATCGCAGAAAAAAATCTAAAGGCGGCTCCTCAAGAGGTATGGGCGATAGCATGATGGGAGGAATGGGGATGATGGGGAGTGGTTTGGCCCAAGGAGCGAAGTTTCCTATCGCCTCATTTAAAGTCACTGAAACAGTTAGTGACTCCCCTAGGTTACCTAAGCATTTAGTCAACTTTGAGCGACTCTCTGAAAGTGATGCTGATAATGCTCATCACCCTTTACCTATTGCAATATCAATGAAACCTATGAGGCCCATGTTAAATGGTAAGTCTTACTCAATAGATAGAGTTTTTGATTTTGAAAGAGTCTCACTTGGTTCCGTCAAAAAAATTAAAATTTTCCATGATCATGGGATGAAGAAAGGAGAGCATGGCAAAGATAAAGGAATGGCGGGGGGTATGATGGGCGGTGGCATGATGATGTCGATGGCCCACCCCATTCATTTACATGGTCAGCAATATCAAATTATTTCCAGAAAACCGGGAGGCATGCGCCTGGATGAGTATGCTACCGTAAAAGATGGCTTTATTGATTCGGGTTGGAAAGATACCGTATTGGTCATGCCTGGGGAAGAAATTGAAATAATCAAACCCTTTCAAGATTATAAAGGTTTCTTTTTATATCATTGCCACAATCTGGAGCATGAAGATTTAGGTATGATGAGGCAGTTCTATATTTATTAAAGCAACCTGTACTTTGTTGGCAGGGAAGCCGAGATATATTGCAGGTGCGTAGGTTGTATGTGCGAAACGTTTCTAATGTTATTGGGTCTGTTCGCCATCTATACGCGGAAATGCTCCACCGTTAACAGAAGCTATTGTTATGCTTTTTCACCCATGCTATTGTGTAATTTTTAAACCATTATACACATAAAGTTTATGAGAACAAATATTGTAATTGATGATGATTTAATGATGCATGCTCTTAAAGCAACAGGACTGAAAACAAAAAGAGATGTTGTAGAGCAGGGTCTTAAATTAATAATACTTCGACAAAAACAGCAAGCAATACGAAGCTTACGTGGAAAAATAAAATGGGAAGGAAACCTAGATGAAATGAGAGCCACCAGTGATATTAGTTGATACCAGTGTTTGGATTGACTATTTGAACGGTAAAGAAAGTTCACTTACAAATATTCTGGATAAAGCTTTAATTGATGGCCTAGTTTCAATAGGTGACTTAATTCTTTTGGAAATTCTACAAGGTATAAAAACCGAACGGGAATACAACAAAACAAGGGCAGCCCTTGCGCTCTTAGAACAATATGAAATGTTTGGGCATACTATGGTTGAGAAATGTGCCGAGAATTTTCGATTTCTTCGCAAAAAGGGAATCACTACCAGAAAAACAAATGGCTCTTTTGAAAATCAAGTGGGTAAGCAATTTGAATTTATTTTAGAAAAATCTAATTTACCCGTCAGTAAATAGGCAATTGTTTTGAAATGCTGAATTTTATATCCTCTCGCTTTTCTTTTTGCCGCTTGTAAAAT
>JAJRUF010000103.1 GCA_024277935.1 Gammaproteobacteria bacterium | reverse complement strand
AATTCAAAACAGAAAAATAGTTGAAAAGGAACTTCGTTTATCAGATGCCGCTTTTAATGAAAGCTCAAGTGCAATTATTATTACCAATAGTGAACAGGAAATCATAAAAGTCAACCCTGAATTTACGCGAATCACAGGTTATAGTGCGCAAGAGGTTTTAGGTAAAACGCCCAAAATACTTGCCTCTGGGAAGCATGACCGGCCTTTTTATATTCAAATGTGGAAATCCCTGTTACTTACCGGTTCATGGACAGGTGAGATATGGAATAAAAGGAAAGATGGTAATATTTACCCTGAATGGGAAACAATTACTGCGATAAAAGATGAGAATAATGAAATAAGTCACTATATAGCCAGTTTTTCCGATCTCAGCCAATATAAAACCCAAGAAGCCAGAATAGAATATCTTGCCTTTCAGGATCATTTAACGAGTTTGCCCAATAGGTCTCTTTTCAACAAGCAAGTTGAACAGTCATTAACAAAACAAAAAAGACTCAGTTCGTCCGCAGCGTTGTTATATATTGATATTAACAATTTCAAAAAATTTAATGATACTTTAGGGCACAAATTTGGTGACCAGCTACTAATCCAATTTTCAAAACAGCTTAGTTTAATTGTTAGAGGTAATGCCATTGTCTCTCGTTTTGGTGGCGATGAGTTTGTTGTCTGGATAGATGATATTGATACCACTACCCAAACTGTAGTCGATACCGCAACAAAGCAAGCACTACAAATTAGAGACGCATTTGCTACACCTCTAAATATTGACAACGATGAGATTATAGTTTCCAGTAGCATTGGTATCGCGGTATTCCCCGATGATGGCCAATCATGTAACATGCTGATTCGCAAAGCTGACATGGCAATGTATCAGGCTAAAGCGGAAGGTTCAAATACCTTTAAATTTTTTCAGGCTGAAATGGAAGATACCGCTAAGAAAAAATTACAAATAGAAACAGCTCTTAGAGTCGCTCTGCAACGCAATGAACTGGAATTATTTTATCAACCTCAAGTTGAAATTTCATCAGGCAATATCATTGGTGCTGAGGCTTTACTGCGCTGGAAAAATAGTCAACTGGGGGCTATTTCCCCCGCTGACTTTATACCTATTGCTGAAGCATCAGGGTTGATTTTAGATATTGGTCGCTGGGTGATTAAAAATATCTGTGAAAAAATAAAATATTGGGAAGATAACGGCTTATTCAATAAACTGAAAACGGTTTCTATCAATATTAGTCCCGTACAATTTGAAAATGAAAAATTTGTTGCTGAGCTATCATCAATAATATTAGCATCCACTATTAATCCTGTACATTTAGATATTGAGCTAACTGAAACTGCCTTGATTAGTGACTTTAACAAGGTTCGTGATCGACTTTATGAGATTAAAGCAATTGGTTGTCGAATTTCTATTGATGATTTTGGTACGGGTTATTCCTCTCTTAAATATTTAAGTGCATTCCCTCTGGATATACTTAAAATTGATAAATATTTTGTTGATAATATTGGTGAAAAATCATCAAATTTAGCGATTGTTCATTCCATCGTCTCTATGGCGAAAATGTTAGATGCAGATATTGTTGCAGAAGGTGTTGAAGATAAAGAGCAACTTAAAATTCTTGGCTCTGCAGGTTGTAATTGTTACCAGGGCTATCTATTTAAGCCTGCACTTAAAAGTAATATTTTTGAATCTTTAATATGCTCTGAGCTTTAGAAAAAATCAAGAGGTCAGCCAGCTTGATTTGTGAGGGAAACTTTAGTATGCCATATCAAATGGCCAGATTAGCTAGAATAGTTATTCCTAACCAACCGATGCATATTATGCACAGGGGCAACAATAAATAAGATATTTTTGAGACTGAGGGCTATATGGTTCGAATCAAAGAAGATATGGCGCATGCTTTATCAAAATATGCTTGTTATTTGTATGCCTATGTCATCATGAATAACCACTTGCACCTGCTTATTATTGAAGGGGGGATGGTTGAAATAAGGGTGTTTGAAGAAATAAATAAACTAAGTTAAAAATTTAGCGTGTCGTTTAATAGCAGACTTATTTCATCTGCTGCAACAGGTTTACTAAAATAATAACCCTGAATCTGATCACAGTGTTGTTCGGATAAGAAGCTGAGTTGCTCTCCATTTTCAACACCTTCAGCAATAATAGCCAAATTTAAACTTTGCCCCATGGCAATAATGGCTTTAATTAAAATATCATCACCAGAACCTAAATTAAAGTTTCTTACAAATGATTGATCAATTTTTAAAATATCAATGGGAAATTTACGTAGATAACTGAGTGAAGAATAACCAGTGCCAAAATCATCAACTACGAGTAATACACCGATTGCTTTTAACTCAGACAGAGTATCTAAGATATACTTGGAGTCTTCAAGCATTAAGCTTTCCGTTATTTCTAGGTGAATATAATTTTTAGGGATGTTGTATTTGCTTATCAGGTTTTTTAATAGAGTTGAACTATTGAATTTACTGTCAAATTGACGGGTTGACATATTGATAGCAATACGAAGATCTGTATGCCCTTGAGAGTGCCATAAAGATAATTGTTTACAGCTCTGCTCCAAAATCCACTCTCCCAATGTTAGAATTAAATCGCTTTCTTCAGCAATTGAGATGATTTTATCGGGTGCTACTTGTCCGTGCTTTGGATGTTTCCAGCGCAATAAAGCCTCCACGGTGCAAATTTTTCGGTTTGGTAAGTCGATAATAGGTTGATAATGTAAATAGAGTTCATTTGCAGCCAGCGCTAAATACAAATCTTTTTCCAGCTCCATTCTATAATTTGCATGGGTGTTCATCTCTGGAGAGAAAAATGCATAATCATTTTTATGACCACGTTTAACTTCATACATTGCCATATCTGCATTCTTTAGCATATCGGCTAGATTATCTCCATCATCTGGGAAACTGGTAATACCAATACTACAACCTATATGTATGATTTGACCATGTATTTCAAAAGCTTGTGATATTTCCGAAATAATTTTATTGGCAACAATCGAAGCATCTTGTTTTTCATGTAATTCAGTTAAGGTCACTGTAAACTCATCGCCACCTAGTCGAGCAATAGTATCAACTCCTCGTAAACAGTTTGATAAACGTTGTCCAACTTGTTCTAGTAATAAATCACCAATATGGTGTCCTAAAGAGTCATTTACTACTTTGAAACGGTCGAGGTCAATAATTAATAATGAAAAAGATGATTTATTACGTTTTGCTAATTTGTATGCGTAGGCGAGTCGTTCGTTAAATAGGTTTCTATTAGGGAGCAGAGTCAGTTGATCGTAATTAGCTAAGTAGTGTAACTTTTCATATACTTTTTGCTTTTCTGCTATTTCTCGGGTTAATTCAACGGTACGCTGAGAGACCATTTGTTCAAGTTTTACAGTATGTTGTTGTAATTCTTTTGTGGCTTTTGCCAAAGCAAGGTGGGTTGCTACTCTGGCACTCACTATGGGAGGGCTAATGGGTTTAGTAATATAGTCAACAGCCCCAACATTAAATCCTTTTAGTTCATCTTCAACCTCATTTTTAACAGTGAGGAAAATAATAGGGATATGAGAGAGTTGTTCGGTTTGTTTTATTTCTTTACATACCTGATAGCCATCTGTTTTAGGCATAATAATATCGAGTAGCATCAAGTCAACTCTGTGGCTATTTAGAGCATCTATAGCATCCTTTTTATTATTAGTAATTATTATATGATATTTATTTTCAAGAATACTTTGCAATAAATTACAAAAGAAACGTTCATCATCTAGGATCAAAATAGTATCTTTAGGCATAGAAAAAGATAAGCAAAAGTGGTATCTAAAATTTAGTTTCTAGATTGTAAACTCTGTAACCTTGATAAGTAAAGGGGTATTTCTAAGGAAGGGTGACTTTTATTGGCTTACAAATTTGTTTTAGAATATCAATTGCCTGATCAAACTCATAATCTTCAATAGCAAGTTTTAGTGCTTGTGATTTATCATCTGAAAGTACAGATAAATTTTCTTGTATAATGTTTAACACCTCAAGTGCATGGCTATCACCCTCAGTGAGTAATTTATAAAGCATCCTCACTTGCTTAGTAAATTCAGTGTTTGAAAGTTCTGCTACCGCGGTGTCAGAAACCTGGCTCTGCTTATATTTCTTAAGCTCCGCCATTAACTTATTAAATTGTAAAATAAAAAGTTTTAACTCTTCGGTATAGTCTTGATCTGAGGAAATGGCTCGTTCAAGGTTGATTGCTTGTTGTTGTAGCTGACGTGCTCCAATATTTCCAGCCACACCTTTAAGAGTGTGAATAATAAGCTTGCTTGTTTTAAGTTGCTTAGTATGAATAGATTTTTCTAATTGTTCAATATCATGTTGATGATCAGTATAAAAGTCTTTTAACAGTTTACTAAAAAGAGACCTGTTTCCACCTACTCTTTTAAGTCCCCATAAGACATCAAGAAACTCTGAATAGTCGGGTAAAAGTGTTATATCATTATTGTTATCTATAATGATTTTTGAGGTATTGGCTAGCTTTGGTTGATTTAACCATTGACTGAGTACCTTATACAGTTCTTCTGGGTCTATTGGTTTGGTAATATGCTCATTCATACCAGTAGCTAGTGATTTGGCTTTGTCTTCTGTCATAGCATGTGCTGTCATAGCAATAATCGGAAGGTCTTTAAAATCTTGATTAGATCTTATTTTTTGGGTTGCCTGAATGCCATCCATTTTTGGCATTTGAATATCCATAAGGACTAAATCAAAATATTGTTTATTGCTAGCTTGTTGAAATAGGGTGTTAATAGCCTCTAAACCATTATCTACAATAGTCACTTTTAAACCAAAAGATTTAAGAAGTTCTTCAGCAACTTGTTGATTAATTTTATTGTCTTCAGCTAATAAGATAGAACCCATTAAGGTAGAAAGTTCTGATTTAACTTCAATTGATTGTGTTGTTAAGCCTGGTTTTAGAACTTTAATGATAGTATCAAATAAAGTAGACAGGGTTGCAGGTTTAACAATAAATCCATTTAAATTAATTTCTTTAGCTTCTTTGACAAGCTCTTCTTGGGCATAAGCGGTTACCATAATAATAGCCGGTATTTT
>JAJRUF010000102.1 GCA_024277935.1 Gammaproteobacteria bacterium | reverse complement strand
TAAAATCAACCGATTTGATGAACCATGGGGCATTAATATGGAGAGCTTGTTGAAATAATTCTGTTATCATAAAAAAATGGTGAGGGTAGCTTATAGGTTCAGTAGATTATAATTTACCCACTCATTTTTCAAAAGAGCCTTATTTTGTAGGCTGGGTAGAGTGCACAACGAAACCCAGCTTTTACATCATGCTGGGGTTCATTATTTTCTCTATCCAGGTCTACATATCAACCTTTTTTCTTTAACCCAATAATTTATAGGGTTTCGATTTATCAGCAACAAACCTTACGCCTTCGTTTATGATAATCTAGCGACTTTCTGCTAGAAGCCTTTTTTGGTGGATTCCTACCTATCCTGTTCTACTGTTAGGTTTTGTAAAAAAGCTCTGTCAGTCTTTTAAGAAGCAAGTCTATATTGCCCTCATCACCAAATAATATCTCAAAAGCTTGATACTTAATGATATGAAATGACACAGCTTTGTTTACTTTTTGAGAGTTTTTAATTGTTTTTTTGTCAAGGCTTCTTCTGCATCACCTGTCAAAATAGACTCCATTCCCACTAAAATGACGCTGACATGGAAATCTTGTCTAACACGGGGGAACAGTTATCATTTAAAAAGTAGCGTTAGCAACTCATTCTCTTCATTTTTATATTTACGGATTAAAGCAATAAATCCTAACCCAAATAATAACAGCGCAAATGGCTGGGAAATTATATCGTTATGTGTAGCTAAACTAAGCAATATAAACGAAACAAGTGTTATTAATAAAGTATGTGATTTCATAATGTATTCCTTTTGTAGATTGACACCCTATCCAGAGCAACTCTTATACCAACTAGAAAAATTTGTTGAAAAAAACTCCTCAATTTTAAAAGAAATAAACATAAGTAATTGATAAATAATATTTTAATTTTAAACACCCCCCTTAATTTTAGATAAAAAATATAAAACGCTACCCTATCTTATTAAACTAAACATCAAATCTTTACTGCCATTTTTGTCAGAATACTCTGCTACTCCTGACAAAATTGACGGAATATGACAAATATGTCATTTCAACATAGTATTCACCACAGTTATCGTTCATGTATTCTAATTCTGGACCTCAGTACAAAGTAGTTAAGAAGTCCCTAACAAATACATTCATTAATAGCCGCCTTTTGGGGCGCAGGTTTAACCTGCATTCTTTAGTACAAGAACAGGAGGCTATAGTCTGCGCACCCATAATGGATAAATTGTTAGGATAGTTTTAAACGCTTACTTATATCAACTGAATATTAAAATACCCTGAAAGGTCTCAGGTTTTTTAGCTTAACCTTCACTAATCCATTCAGTTAATGCTTCAATAATTTCTTTAGCTTGTTTCTCACTAGAAATATTAAACTTAGACTTTTGAGAGTATTCGCCATTTCTTTTTTGATAGCGCCGAATGGTAAATTTATCTGGGCCATACTCTTCTTTAGTACGATTCCAGTCTTGATATTTATAAATAACCGTCGCCCAGGCACCCTTACTTAATACTTTTTTATCTAACTCTTTAACTGTTTCTATTCCACCGTCTTCATAAGTAACGGTTAACTCTTCAACTGTTTCAGCCATTTTATTCTCACTATAAAAAATTTGTGAAGTCTAGCATATCAATAACTTGATTACTCAGAAATAAACAAGCCAAATGCTCGACAACCTTCACCTGTCTCTATCGTATCGACAACTTTCAGTGTTTTTGCATCAATCACTGAAACATTATTATCAAACCAATTTGCAACATACACATACTGATCATCCGGATGAGTACTAATACCTTCTGGCTTTTCACCCACCTCAATCACCGAAATAACTTTTTCTGTTTTTGTATCAATAACGGATACAGTGCTATCATCCTGATTAGTTACAAAAAGTAAAGTATCATTTAATGCCAATGCTGTTGCATAGGGTCTAGCTCCTACCTTAACTGTGATTAATCTTTTAAAATTTGTAGTATCAACTATTGTTACATCATCACTTTCTACATTAGCCGTATAAATCCTCTTTCCAGATTTATTGACCGATAATCCAAAAGGGTGCTGTCCAACTTTTGTAGTATTGCTTATTTTTAACGTTGATAAGTCAATTTTAGAAATAGTATTATCAACTCGATTAGCTACATATAACCAGTGATTATCATGACTAACCATCATTCCAGAAGGTGAAGTGCCTACCTGAATGGTTTTAATTAATTTAAAGCTTTTTGTCTCAAAAACTGACACTGTATTTTCATACCAGTCAGCAACAAAAACACGTTCACCTTTAGCGTCAACAGCAATGCCTAATGAAGCTCCACCGACCTTTACCGCTCGGATTTTACGCTGAGTGTTTATATCTAAAACAGAAAAACCTTCTCCATTTGGTGTACTAATATAAACTTGTTGCCTTTTATTATTAACAGCAACCCCCACTGGTTTACCCGTTACTGTAATGGTTTTAATGACTTTATTAGTCAGCGTATCAATAATAGAAATTGAGTTATCTAACTGATTTGTTATATAAGCATAAGGCTTTGCAATCAATGTCGAGCTAAACAGCATGGTAATAATAAAAATCACCATACTTTGATTTTTTAAGACTAGAAAAGTTTTCAAAACAAATACCCTGCCAATAAATAAACTAAAGACTAACCATAAAAAAAGGTGACTTCTTCAATAAAAAAGTCACCTTTTTAAAATTCAATAAAAAATCATCTTCTCATAGTAATTTTAACTTCTGAAGCATTAGCCCCAGTATCAAATTTTTGCGCTAAATGTACCAAGCCATCTGTTAAAACAGCAGTTACTGCAGTATCAGCCGCCTTTTCATTTAACTCTTCTGGTGGGTTGTTATTTACATAACCACGATAATAGGTTGCAACCCAAGTAACGACAGATTTATTCCCTTTAGGTTTTACAGTTATTGTTGCTTGATAATTTTCAACTGGTAAAACAGGTACATCTTCATCTTTCCCAGCATGGTGAATGGTTTTAACAGAGCTCATATCAGTAATTTTATACTTATATGACATTTTATTTTCTTTGTAAGCTTTTAACTCTTCAGTAATCTTACCTCCACCTTTTAGAGTTAAAACACGAACAGAGCCTTTTTTATTTCCTTTATCAGCGGATGAACTTGCCATCGCTGGATGCCATGACATATCACCAAAATCACTAATAACACCCCACACTTTATCAGCAGGTGCATCAATTAATAATGTTGCTGTCATTTTTCCTCTAACAGGGCCGTGTGCAGTTGCAACAGCAGAAAAAAAGAATAAAGCCAGCGAAATAAATAACGAAATTTTCTTCATATTACATCCTAAATTTATTGGAGTTTAAAAACCAAGCCTAGCATTATAAAACACTCTGAGTATGCTAGCACCCGTATTATCAAAAAACTTTTTTGCTTAAAGCTTCAGCTATTATTTTCCACACAAGCTGAACACTCAATGAATATTAAAACTATAGCCGGTAAACACTTGCCCCTGAGACAGACAGAAACTTGACACGAGCCACAAAAATACTCATAACCAATTGAATAAAATAAAAATTTAAAACATGGCATAGAACAAGCTTTATTTTTGATAAACACAATATTCAAGACATATCAGGAATAAGTCATGAAAAAAGAATCCGCAAATATAGCTATTGTAAGTAACAATACTTTTGAAGCATCAAAATCTGTTAACCTTCATCATTACGACATTAGTAGCGCATTACAAACTACCCTCGAATTTAATGAGTTAATCAATATTTTTAGCTCCAAAATCAAAGCTCTGATTCCTCACAATAGTTTTGTCTATGAAAATAACGAATTTAACCTAAATATTAGCCAAGGCATTGTCACTAAATATTCATGCACCTACGCCCTAAAAGTTGAAGATATGCAGCTTGGTAGTTTAAAGCTTATGCGCAGACAACAGTTTGAGGAGGATGAACTTAACCTATTGGAAAGCTTACTTTGCTCATTAATTTATCCATTAAAAAATGCAACTTTATTTAATCGCGCATTAAAAATGGCTTATACAGATCCCTTAACAAAAACCAATAATAGAACTTCTTTTGATAGTGCCTTAGAAAGAGAAATTCAACTTTCACACAGAAACTCTCGTCACTTATCTGTTATTTTCTTTGATATTGATCACTTTAAAGATATTAATGACCATTTTGGCCACGAATGTGGTGATATAGCACTTTCCTCGGCAGCCAATTGTATTAAAGAGGTAGTTCGCAGTTCAGATATGGTTTTCCGTTATGGTGGCGAAGAATTTGTTATTCTGCTAAGTGACACTGATATTGATGGTGCCTTAATAATGGCAGAAAGAATTCGCAAAAAAATAGAAAACCACACCATTGCCTACGGCATGGAAACCTTTAAACTGACGGCAAGCCTTGGAGTCAGCTCATTAAAAGGGTGTGATACCATTGAATCATTAATAAAACGAGCGGATTCAGCAATGTATCAAGCTAAAGCCAAAGGTAGAAACAGAGTTCAACTTGAAGCGATAGCTGTACTGGTATAGTTAAAAACAGGTGGTGGGTCGAGTCTGTTGATAAAGCTACAGATTCAACCCACCAGCAAAAAACAGGCCTATAAATAAGCAGGTAATTCTATTTTTGCTCTTCATCTTTAGCTTTAGCTTTAGCTTCAGTTTCTGTCTTTGTTTTATCCCCACCCGCCTTAACAGGTTCTTTAGTTCCAACTGTTCTAATCACATTACCTTCAGCATCATAAACAACACCATCAACTTCAGATTCAAATTGTTTTTTCTTTTTCTTTTTATTGACAATATTACCCTCAGCATCATAAATAATTGCATTTTTATCAACCACTTTAGGTGCAGGGCCCGCCTTTACTTTTTCTATAAATCCTACAAACCAAGACATTTTGCTCACCTTGGATAAATCAGGGTCATTACTCATCTCTTCAGCACTAGGTAAGCTACCAGATTCTTTTGATAGGTCTAGTGCTTCAATACAAGCTTCTTTTTGTCTACGTAATGCATAAATACAGGCTAAATTATAAGCCGCACTTCCACGCTGAATTCTTTCAGCATTTTCAAAAAACTCACCGGCTAAATCATAAAGCTCATCATCAGCATCTACTTCCAAAATTCGCGCTAAATCCATATAGGCAACCCCCCCATCAATTGCAGCTCCCAAATGGTTAGGTGAAACTAATAAACAAAATGAAAATTTAGTAATCGCACTTAAATATAATTTAACACTCTCCTCTTCAGTTTTGGATTTTGCTTGATGCAATAAAGAAAAACCCCAGTTAAATAGAGCCTCACCTCTAATCAAGTCGCCTTTGACAACATCAGCAAACCCTTGGTATGCATTAGCAAATAATTGATCTGCTTTTGTACCCTCACTCATCCGTGCGTTAGCTGTTTGTTTAATTGCCGCGTTTAGGGTTGATTTTTTTGTATATGCATCAAACAATGCCATTGATATTTCCTCTTTAATGTCTATTTTATTTTTATTGCTATAGAATAACAGTTCACTTTAAGAACATCATCTATCAATGAGTAAAAAAGACTTAAACCTAGAAACTTCTCAAATACCCTGGCATGAATTACAGCGTTTTTTTGCGAGTGGTTTAGCTATATCAGTAGATTCAGCTATTGATTTAATTGACGTTGCCTATCAGTTTTCTTTAGATAATAAAACCCAAGTAGAACAGTGGATAACAGAAAATAAAGTCGGGCCAGTTTCAGATCAACAAGCTTTGCAATGGTTTAAAAATAACACATCTGTATGGGCTGTTGTTGTTAAGCCTTGGATTTTAGTACAAGAGAAGATTGATGCAAAAGGATGATACACCTTCTAAGGTTGGTCAAGGAATGATTTATATTGCCTGGTTACTACTATTAGCAATCCTTACTTATGGCTTTAATAATTATCTTGAACAACAAAACAATCCTAATCAGGATATTTCTACCGTTTTAAATAATACTGCCGAAGTCAGGTTAAAACAAAACCGTTACGGTCATTATGTTGTGAATGGTTTAATTAACAACATTCCCGTTACATTCTTACTTGATACCGGAGCAACGCTAATTAGTATACCTGCTCAAGTTGCTATTAAATTACAATTAAAAAAAGGCTACCCAGCTCAAAGTAATACTGCTAATGGCACTATTACTGTCTACAGTACACGCTTAAATAGTGTTCGAATAGGTGCAATAGAACAAAATAATATTCGTGCTTCAATCAACCCTCACATGACTGGAGATGAAATATTATTAGGCATGAGCTTTTTGAAACACTTAGAAATGATTCAAAAAGGCAATGAACTCGTGTTGTATCAGGACAACCATCAATAGCTCAACCATGCCCTTAACCAAGCAACAATTGTTACCCCACCATTCATAAAACGTTCAGTTTCCATCAAGTATTATGCCATTAATCACTCAAAATGGCGTATTACTAACAAGCCTATCTCTAGTAATTAAGTTTGGTTGCTAGGCTTGATTTATGGTAAATTCTTTCAAGCTATTAAATACAAAAAAAAATTATAAACAACAAAATAAGGACTCAAATCATGGCAAAATTATCTGAAATTGAAGGTATTGGCGAAGCATACTCAACTAAATTAGAAGAAGCGGGTATCACTTCCCTGGAAAACCTTTTAGAAACATGTTGTGAAAAAAAAGGGCGTAAAGAATTAGCTGAAAAATCAGGCGTTAGTGAAAAATTAATTTTAGGCTGGGTTAACCGGGCTGATTTAGCAAGAGTTAAAGGTATTAGCACCCAATATGCTGATCTTTTAAAAGTTGCTGGTGTTGATACTATTCCAGAACTGGCACAAAGAAATGCAGAAAACTTGCAAGCCAAAATGGCTGAAATCAATGAAGAAAAGAACCTTGTCCGTAAAATACCTACTGCATCACAGGTACAAGACTGGGTTATCCAAGCGAAAGAATTACCGCGTGTTATCACCCATTAAGCCCTACAAAGTCAACCCCCTCAATAATATAAATAAGGAATATAATTAATGAACCCAGAAGATATAAATACTGATGAAATAATAACCCAAATAACTGATATTGGCTTAGAATATGGGCCTAAAATTCTAGGTGCTATTGTAGTATGGGTCATTGGGGGCTGGATTATTAAAGCCCTATCTAGTGGCTTCGGTAAAGCAATGAATAAAGGTAAAGTTGATTCAACACTTCAACCTTTCTTAAAAAGTTTAGTCAACTCGCTACTTAAGGCTATGCTGGTCATCAGCGTACTGGGTATGCTAGGCGTCGAAATGACTTCTTTTATTGCCATTTTAGGTGCGGCAGGTTTAGCCGTTGGTATGGCACTTTCAGGCACCCTGCAAAACTTTGCAGGTGGCGTTATGATTTTGATCTTCAAGCCATTTAAGGTGGGTGACGTTATTGAAGCACAAGGATTTATTGGTTCAGTCAAAGAAATTCAGATCTTTAATACTATTCTAAAAACACCTGATAACAAAACGATAATTCTCCCTAATGGTGGCCTTTCTACAGGTGCAATGACTAACTTTTCAACAGAACAAACACGTAGAGTTGATTGGACTATTGGTATTGCTTACGGTGATGATATTGATAAAGCTAAGCAAGTTATTAAAAATTTATGTATTGCAGACACTAGAATTTTAAATGATCCTGCAGTCTTTATTGCTGTTTCTGAATTAGCAGATAGTTCCGTAAATTTTACAGTTAGAGCTTGGGTTAACGCTTCTGATTTCTGGGGTGTCTATTTTGAAATGAATGAAAATGTTTATAAAACATTTGCTCAAGAAGGTTTGAATATTCCTTATCCACAAATGGATGTACATGTACACAAAGAAAGTTAGCACATACTTTTTTGTTAATTTTAAAAGGCTATAACATTTAATGTTATAGCCTTTTTTTATATCCACCATTCCCAGCAAATATCAAAAGCCACTATGAAATCAAACAAAATAAGCTTAATATAAACTTTTATTGGTTAAAATAAGGAGTCATAAATGAAATTCAACCCTTGCATATCAGGTCTATGCACAGAAGATGGCACCCATTGTAAAGGCTGTGGCAGATCTCATAAAGAGATTGCAGAAACTAAAGCTTTAGTGATGAATATTGTTAATTTTGCTAAAAAACAAGGGTATGAAAATACCGACGAATTTGCTAAATTTATTAACAAAAATATTGCAAAAAAATTACAAGAACTCTCCGAATCTCAATAAAAGCATACAAATGGAAACTAAAGACGCTATAAAATCTCGTCGTTCAGTTAAACATTATGACCCCGATCATAAAATAACTGATTTAGAATTAAATGAGTTACTTTCACTGACCACCTTATCTCCTACCGCTTTTAATATCCAGCATTGGCGATTTGTTATCGTAAAAGATACTGACTTAAGAAAAAAAATTCGTCATGTTGCCTGGGATCAAGCACAGATAACTGATAGTTCAATATTAATTATTTTATGCGCTGATTTAAAAGCATGGGAAAAGTCCCCTATCCGTTACTGGGAAAAAGCCCCAAAAGAAGTGCAAGACTTTATATTACCCGCCATTGATAGTTATTATCGTGATAAAGAACAAACCCAAAGAGACGAAGCGATGCGCTCTTGTGGGATTGCCGCTCAAACATTAATGTTATCTGCTAAATCAATGGGCTACGATTCCTGCCCTATGGATGGCTTTGATTTTTCTGCTGTGGCCAAGCTAATAAACCTGCCTGATGACCATATTATCTCCATGTTTATTGCCATCGGCAAAGCAACTACCGAAGCAGCACCCCGTGCTGGACAGTTATCATTAAATGAGATTGTTATTGAAAATAGCTTCTAATGTAACCCTCTACCTGACTAATGTATAATCACTGTTATAGATTAACGTTCTGCTACAGTGATTAATACATAAACTTCAATGAATAACATCCCTTCAGGTAAAAGCGAATTTGACCACCTGACTAAATTAAGGACTGCTCTCGCAATTTCACAAGGTATTAAATTACTTTCAACGCTTAGAAAGGAGTCTGAAGAGACTGTTTCTCACGATCAAGTTAAACGTGTTACCTATTTAACTGAATTATTCTCTCGTATCCACCGAGAAATATTTCATGACTGGAAAAAACAGGCAACCGTAAACCACCGCCCCGGAGTAATGCCTGTTGGGCAAAAGCGCATTCAATTTCGCCTAACAATTGAACAACTGGTGTTAGATAACGATAAAAATAATGCCACCGCTATTTTTGACAGTAATGGTTTTATTATTAATACAGCTAATATTGCTGAAAGACTAGCCAGTTTTTATCAGAAAATGCGCGAAATCAGGCCTTTTTCTTATGGAAATAGAATCACGCTAGATTTGTTTTTGACTGCATTAGGTAAATTACCTGCCTTTAAAAGTGTTTACGAACAAGGAATTGATTTTAGGCGCTTAGACACACTGGATACCAATGCTTTACATGATCTAGATAGTAATCTTCAATATATAACCATAGCATTTGAAAATGCGCTTAACCCCTCTCGCTGTAGAAGTCTTAGAAATAAAGCTAATGATTATGGTACCTGGCCAGAAAATAAAGTTTTTATTTCAGGTGTTCCTTTTCTTTCCCACACCACAGACCAAGGTATTATTTGCCTGGTTCTAGTTAATGGCGGTCTGGTCCCACTTGAAGCCATTAAAGATAAAATATTTGAAGCAGGTAAACAATTTGCAGACAATCCCGTAAAAGCATCTACTCAGATTGTTGGCTACTTACCAGGAACAGAATCACTCCGGGTTAGCGATAAAACGGATATTGATGGCATCAGCATTAGCCCTGACACCCCTCCCCCCTTATTTTGTTTAGATATTAACATGCTCACGAGCTTGCGATCTCCCAGTCATACTGAGCTTTTGGAGCTAATCAAACAATGTGAAAGTGATGATAAATACGCTATTTTTGAATTGGCGAATAATCAGGAATTAAAAAACAAACTATTAAATGCAGCAAAAGGTGATGAGCGTTTAATCAGGTCTATTGAAATAGCCTATACCCGATTAAGTATTATTAGCCAAAAACTCGACAAGGCATTAGAATCCATTTTTAAAGGCAAAACAACAGCTATTCACCCCAACCTATTTATGAGTATGGGAGGGGCTGGTGCAGGAAAAACAGCTGTTGAAGAAATAGCCGAAGCTTGCTGTGGCGATAACTTTGTAATAGCCTCTCTGGATGAATTTAGAAAAATAAGTGATTTATATACTGTACTGACAGCCGCCAATCATCATAGTGATGACTATGTTTATGTTGAGCCATTTGCTAACCGTTTACGTCATATGGTGGCTCAACATGCTAGAAAAACACGTACTAATATATTGTATGATGGCACCTCTATCCCGTATTCGCCCCGCTACTCAAATATTGTTAAACAATTTAAAGCCTCTGGATTTCAAACCCAAATTACAGCAGTTGATGCCTTCCTTGTTAAACCAGAAGGTCGTGAAGATGAATTGCTTCGCTCAGCTGTTATATCCAGTGTAAAGTCTCGTTATGAACAAACAGGCAGAGCTTTGCCGTGGGTTGTCACTGTTGATAAACATATTAGAGCACCACAAGAGTTTCTCGCTGCCGTCGAAGACCAAAATTTAGAAAAAATTTCTCTGTTTGCTAATGATGGTGAAAAAGACCGTCATTACCTAGTTGCAGAAAGCTTTCTGTTTACAGATCTTGATATCCAAAAATTACATCAATATCAACTATCAGGCTTATTAGCAGATCATTTAAACAAGCTCACAAAAAACCACGATCATTCTGTATTAAGAAAACTCGCATCAAGTACAAAAACTGATATTGATTTATTAATTAATAGAAACCCAGACTTTTCAGAAAACAATGTTGCTTATCAAGTCTATAACAACCGCTTTGGAAATTGCGTACTGGTTATTTATAATGTTCGTAGGCTCATTGATTTTATCGAGAAAAGGCAATTAAACCCTAATGCCTCAGGAGAATCAGGCTTACTTCATAAGCCTGATTCCTTAGCCTTTGATGTTGACCCTTTAGCACCAAGACCTTGGATAAAAAAATTACAAGGTTCTTCAACCTTAAAACCAATGCCATCTGTTAAATAACGATATACCACTCAATCGCACTGAACTTTGATAAAAAATGACAGTGGCGGGGTGAGTTTGTAGTTTTAGCTCAAGAGCAAGCTATGCACACGCGGGCGGTTTTGTCATTTGCGTAGAGAAAAATTCGACCAAAGGGACTGCTCTAGTCGAGTGAATAAAACAATAAAAGACAAGAGTCAAGACGCAACCCCTTTCACCTTTTTATTTATTAAAAATTGGCATAAAGGGTAAATCTGTTGATCCAAAATCAATACCCAGTTGACTAAGTAGTGTCGTTAATTGTCCTCGATGATGTGTTTGGTGATTAAAAATATGTTGTACTAATACCCAGTATGGAACCGACCTTTGCTTACCATCTACATTGCTGGTATATGTATGTGTTTTTTCTAATTCAGTTTTATTAAGCGTTTTAACCCAATCATCTATTTCCTTATCAACAATAATGCGTTGTTGTTTTAGGTCTTCCCATACTGGATATAATATTTTGTTAATATCTCTTGGTGTAAAGCTCGCATCTCGTAGTCTTTCTAACCATGCTTTGTCTCCATACAGTATATGATCTAAAGTTCTATGAATTGAACCAAAAAATGCGTCCATATCTTTATTGCGAATTTCATCAGTTAGTGAGTCACATATATCGAAAATATTTTGATTCATCCACATATTATATTGAGATAACAGTTCAAATTGTTTTTCAATTATCATTTTCTGACTCTGTCTAAATCACAGTACATTATTAGGGATTAAAGATATTTATCCAGCAAATCAAAATAATGAAGCACAGCAAAAATAGCTAATTGAATAAAAAAACTGACCCAAAAGTACAATACAAACAGCATGGCTTTAACCGGTTTTTCTACTTTTTTTGATCGGCTAAAAAACCAACCGGAGAGTGCAGATAATAACGCTAAACATAAAAGACCTATAATTATAGAGTTCATTTTTAATCCTTAGGAGCTGATGGTGCTAATACTTGTCTTGATCCATTTCCTTCCGGGCTGCTCACCACGCCAGCTACTTCCATATCTTCAATCATTCTAGCGGCTCGATTATAACCGACTTTAAAGCGTCTTTGCACACTGGATATAGATGCTTTACGTGTTTCTGTTACAAACATAACCGCTTCATCATATAAAGCATCCATTTCTGCATCAGCCCCCCCCTCTGCAACACTCTCACCCGTATCTACACGTTCCTGAGTAATCTCTTCCAAATAATTAGTGGGGGCTGTCTGTTTAAGAAACTCCACCACTTTATGGACTTCATGGTCGTCAACAAAAGCACCGTGCGCCCGAATAGGAATACTGGTTCCTGAAGGCAAAAATAACATATCACCATTACCTAATAAGGCTTCTGCTCCTCCTTGATCTAGAATTGTTCTTGAGTCAATACGTGAAGATACTTGAAATGAAATACGTGTGGGTACATTCGCTTTAATCAGCCCGGTTAAAACATCAACTGATGGTCTTTGTGTTGCTAATACCAAATGTATTCCTGCTGCCCTCGCTTTTTGTGCCAATCGAGCTATCAATTCTTCTACTTTTTTACCAACAATCATCATCATATCGGCTAGCTCGTCGATGACAATGACAATACTGGGGAGGTGAGTTAATACTGGAAATTCTTCCCCCTCTTCTAATGGTTCAGTTAACTGAAATAAAGGGTCTCGAATCGGCTCACCTTTTTTCTCAGCCTCTTTAACTAATTGGTTGAATCCCGCTAAATTTCGCACCCCTACTTTAGACATTAATTTATAACGCCTTTCCATTTCAGCTACTGACCAACGCAATGCATTTTGGGCATCTTTCATATCCGTTACTACGGGGGTTAAAAGATGTGGAATCCCTTCATAAACAGAAAGCTCCAACATCTTTGGGTCAATCATAATCAACCGCACTTCTTCTGGCGTGGCTTTATAAAGTAAACTAAGAATCATGGTATTAATAGCAACTGATTTACCTGAACCCGTTGTACCGGCAACAAGAGCATGAGGCATTTTACCTAAATCTGCAATTACGGGAATTCCAGATATATCCTTACCCATAGCAAAAGTCAGTTTTGATTTGGATTTTTCAAAACTGCGTGCTGCAATTAAGTCACGCAAAGAGACCATTTCCCTTTCCTGATTGGGTATTTCCAAGCCAATAACAGCTTTTCCTTGAATAACCTCTACAATTCGGACACTGGTAACCGATAAGCCACGCGCAATATCTTTTGCCAGGCCGCTAACTCGACTTACTTTTAAACCTGCTGCCAATTTTAATTCAAACCGGGTAATAACGGGCCCAGGGTGAACACCAACCACTTCAACTACGATATTAAAATCTTGTAGAACATCCTCTACTTTACGTGACATATCTTCCAGGTCACTGTCTGAATATCCTTTAACTTTAGAAATTCGCTTATCAAGTAATGCTAAAGGTGGTAATTTTCCTTTATATGATTTAGAGTCAAAAGATTCTTCAAAAATATCTGCCTGGCTTTCTTTTGCCTCTCGCTCACCCTGTTTAAAAGCATTTATTAGAGGTGCAATTTTAACTTTAGATTTTTTTTCTTTTTTATTAGGAGCGTCACTTTTTATTTTTTTTGCATGCACCCTGTTATCTTTATAGGAATCAAATAAAGACAAACATCCTCTATAGACTTTATTAGCTAGTAACAAAGAATATTTTCCAACAAAATCTAATAAAGCAATCCAGGATAGGCCGGTAAAAAGTGTAACCCCTGCTAAAAAAACAGCTAATAATAATAAAGTTGCCCCTGAATCACCTAAAACCAGGAGTAAAGCATCCCCTACTTCCTGACCTAAAATACCACCTGTACTGCCTGGCAAGTCAACGCGTAGCCTTAAAATATGTAAATAAAAAATTGCACTGCCAGAAATAAGTGTTGCAATAAACCCAGACCATCGTATTGTAAGAATAAGCTTGCCATTACGCTTGGCTTTCTGACTATAGACCAAGTAACCATGCCATAAAATCATTGCGGGAAATAAATAAGCCATTAACCCGAAAATACTTAAAATAAAATCAGAAAACCATGCTCCAACCATGCCACAAGCATTATTAATGGTTGCCATAGTCCCGCTATGTGTCCAGCCGGCATCTTCATTACTAAAGGTCACAAGTGAAATCAAGAAAAATAGTGCAACGGTAAAAAAACCTAAAAATGCAACTTCACGCAAGCCTTTAATTGTCTTCTCTTCTATAACTGCTGACATAATACCTACTTAATAACAAACTACTGATAAAACATAATTATAGAACAATGTTGCAATTATTTACATTAATTGTTAAACGGTGTCTAAAAATCATTATGGTGGATAGCTTAACTTGCAAAGATTAATACATTTCTAAGTTATTCTTACCGCTAAGAGTCAATGCCTTTAAGTTAAACTATTGTAGTGTATATAGCCATGTAAAATAATGTCTGCTTCTTCAATACCATAATTCAACACTATGCAGTATAATTAAAAAATTACCACCCCCATGGAGAATTGTTAATGAGTGACACAAAACACTGCAAACTTTTAATTCTAGGTTCCGGTCCAGCGGGCTATACAGCTGCTGTTTATGCGGCTAGAGCCAACCTAAGTCCTGTTATGATCACGGGGATGCAACAAGGCGGTCAATTAACCACCACAACTGAAGTTGATAACTGGCCTGGTGATGTTGAAGGGCTTCAGGGACCCGACTTAATGGAACGTATGCGTTTACATGCTGAACGTTTTGATACTGAAATTATTTTTGACCATATCCATACTGCAAACTTATCCGCTCGCCCTTTTACCTTAACAGGAGATTCAGCCAGTTATACTTGTGATGCCTTAATTATTGCAACGGGGGCTTCTGCTATGTATCTTGGAATGGAATCAGAAGAAGCTTTTAAAGGTAAAGGTGTTTCAGCTTGTGCAACTTGTGATGGTTTCTTTTATCGAAATAAACCCGTTGCCGTTATTGGCGGTGGCAATACTGCTGTCGAAGAAGCACTATACTTATCTAACATTGCTTCTGAGGTTACTGTTATTCATCGCCGGGATAAATTCCGTTCTGAAAAGATTTTATCTACTAAGCTGATTGAGAAATCAAAAAATGGCAATGTCGTTATCAAGTGGGATCACACTTTGGATGAAGTGTTAGGTGATGATATGGGAGTAACAGGCATACGCATCAAAAGCACAAAAGACGATTCAACCGAAGAACTTGATGTTCACGGTGTCTTTATTGCAATTGGGCATAAACCAAATACTGATATTTTTGCAGGTCAACTGGAGATGGAACATGGTTACCTTAAGGTACAGAGTGGAATTAACGGTAACGCAACAGCAACCAGTGTTGAAGGAGTATTTGCAGCTGGTGATGTTATGGATTCACATTATAAACAAGCCATTACTTCTGCGGGTGCCGGCTGTATGGCTGCACTTGATGCTGAGAAATATTTGGATGAGCAAGAG
>JAJRUF010000101.1 GCA_024277935.1 Gammaproteobacteria bacterium | reverse complement strand
CTAAATTTAGAAAAAAACTGAAAAATAAGATCCAAGAACAGATAAAGACAAAAAAAGAGGAGATTATTTTTTTAAAAAATACGAATGAGAATTGTTCGCAAATATAGGGCTGTGAAATTTGGAGTTTTGCAAGAGGCTCATATAACATAGTTTTTTAGATTAAGGTTTATTTAATAAATTTAACACTCAGCCTTGTAGAGAGGTCTTTAGTCCGCAATAATATATAAATGTTGCCTTTATAGCGGACTAAAGTCCGCTCTACAATTTATAAAAGGTTAAAATGATCAAATGGAATAATATTGATACTGTCTTATTAGATATGGACGGTACGCTACTTGATTTAAACTTTGACAATCATTTTTGGTTGGAATTTGTACCCCGTCGATATGCGGAACAAAACAATTTATCTATTGAACAGGCAAAACGACAACTGATACCGCAGTTTAAGGAAATGGAAGGTAAGCTTGAGTGGTATTGTCTGGATTATTGGAGTGATGTTTTAAAGCTTGATATTGCGGGGCTCAAGGCTGAAATTTCTGGGTTAATTAGTGTATTACCGCATGTTATGGAGTTTTTAGAAGTACTTAGCCGGTCTTCTAAGCAGGTTATTCTTGTTACTAATGCACATAGAGCAAGCCTTAACTTAAAAATGGGGAAAACATGTTTATCCCCTTTTTTTGATAAAATCATTAGCTCTCATGATTATGGAGTGCCTAAAGAAACCCAGGCATTTTGGTCTCAACTTGATAACCAGCATACTTTTGATAAGCAAAGAACACTATTAATTGATGATAGCCTGACTGTTTTAAAATCAGCCAGACTTTATGGTATTCAATATTTAATTTCAATCAGTAAGCCAGATTCACAGCAGGGAAAAAGACAAATTTATGATTTTACGGCTATTGAGGATTTTCGGGAGTTGATGCCTTATTTACTACCGGTGCAGATGCTTTAACCTCTATTCCTTTAGTCTTATTTATTTGCTGTTCGTTTCTTGGTTTATAGGGTCTTTTAGTATTGGCTAATTGTGGTTTTTTACCTTGATAAGCAGTTTTACGTGGTGGCCTTTTTGCGGGTGGCTTAATATCAGTCGCTAAAAGATCCTCTGTAATAGGGTTGACTGTTATTTTCTCACCAATATACTCTTCAATATCTGGCATAGAGTAGGCATAGTCTTCACAAATAAAACTAAAGGCAATGCCTGTGGTACCAAAACGTGCTGTACGACCTATTCTATGAACATAGTCTTCAACATCTTGCGGCAAGTCATAATTAATAACATGGGAAACAGCGGGGATATGTAACCCTCGGGCTGCAACATCGGTTGCTATCATTAGATTAACTTTGTTTTCTTGAAAATCATTGAGCAGACGTTGTCGTTTTTCTTGCGGCACATCACCACTTAAAACAGCTACTTTATAACCATTTGCCTGTAAATAGCCGTCTAACTGTTCGGCGCAGCGTTTAGTATTTACAAAAACAATTGATCTTTCTGGCTGATGTTTTTTTAACAAACCCATTAATAGCGGTACTTTTTGGTCATTCGCTGGACAAAATGCACTTTGGGTAATCGCTTTTGAAGTCACCTCTTCTTGCTCTATTTTAATCAGCTCAGGGTTGTTCATATGCTCATAGGCCAGCTCTGTCACTTTGTATGATAGCGTCGCTGAAAACAGTAAATTTAAGCGTTTTTCAGGTTCGGGCATCCGCCTTAATAAATACCTAATATCTTTAATAAAACCCAAATCAAACATTCTATCAGCTTCGTCCATAACGGTAACTTGAATATTATTTAGGTTAAGTAAATTTTGTCGCTGAAAATCAATCACACGGCCAGGCGTACCAATAACAATATCGACATTACCTTTAAGTGAATCTTGTTGCTTTTTATAGTCAGTGCCACCGTAAATTAAAGCATATTTAAATTTTAGTAACTTGCCAAGTAGCATGGCATCCTTGTGGATTTGAATAGCCAATTCTCGTGTGGGCGCAAGAATTAATGCTCTTGGGTTTTTTACCTGTTCACTTTCATCGTTTAATAGGCGCTGAAAGGTTGCTAATAAAAAGGCGGCCGTCTTTCCTGTCCCTGTTTGTGCTTGCCCAGCAATATCTTTTCCACGTAAAGACAGCGGTAAAGTTCTACCTTGAATGGGTGTACATTCTGTATAAGCAGCTTGCTTTAAGCTGTTGATAATAGAGTCTGATAACTCTAAATTACTAAATCGTGTTTTCGTTAAATGCGTTTTATTCATACTGTATAGGATAACGTAAAAAAGCATTTGTCTGAAATTGATTGACAACTTATTGCAATCAATTTTATAGTTAGCTTTTAAAAATTTTGGAGAATAACGTGAGTGACTCTGTCCTTCATGTAACGGATGCTGATTTTAATGAGTCAGTTGTTAAGTCAGAAAGCCCTGTATTAGTTGATTATTGGGCTGAATGGTGTGGCCCATGCAAAATGATTGCCCCCGTACTTGATGAAATTGCTACTGAATATGCGGGTAAGCTAACCGTTGCAAAATTAAACATTGATGACAACCCAGCAACACCTCAACATTATGGTGTCCGTGGCATTCCAACGTTAATGATTTTTAAAGGTGGTGAAGTTGAGGCTACAAAAGTAGGTGCTTTAACTAAATCCCAGTTAGCAGATTTTATTGATAGCAATATCTGAGTTTGTTAGAAAATAAAGTGATTTAGCCAAGAAAGCTTTATCACTTTATTTATTTTTTTAATTAATTCATTTTACTTGGCATAATAAAAAAGTTTGCATACCCCTAGTTAATAAGCTATACTTATTCATCAGCTCAACTCAGAGCATCAAAGTACACAACTATTTTTCCCGCACTATTATCTTTTATTTAACGGTTATTACCGTTTTTCATTTCTTGAAATCCTCATAATATATGAATCTGTCCGAATTAAAACTAAAACAAATTGGTGAAATTGTAACTATTGCCGAATCCCTAGATATCGACAATATAAATAGAGCACGAAAACAGGAAGTTATTTACGCTATCCTTAAAAAACAAGCGAAAAGCGGCGAAGATATTTTTGGCGATGGTGTATTAGAAATATTGCAAGATGGCTTCGGTTTTTTACGTTCTCCTGGCTGTTCTTATTTAGCAGGCCCAGATGATATTTATGTTTCCCCAAGCCAAATTAGGCGTTTTAGTCTACGTACAGGGGATACAATTAGTGGGAAAATCAGACCTCCCAAAGATAATGAGCGTTATTTTGCAATGCTTAAAGTTGAACAAATTAACTTCGAAGCACCAGAGAATGCCAAACACAAAATTCTTTTTTCAAACCTAACCCCGCTATTTGCTAATAAACGATTTATTCTTGAGCAGGGTAATGGGACAAGTGAAGACCTTACAGGTCGAGTGATTGATTTAATTGCTCCGATTGGTAAAGGTCAACGTGGATTAATTGTTTCCCCCCCCAAGGCGGGTAAAACAATGATTCTACAAAGCCTTGCTCATGCCATTGCGGAAAACAACCCTGAATGTTATTTAATTGTACTCCTTATAGATGAGCGACCAGAAGAAGTAACTGAGATGCAACGTTGCGTAAGAGGTGAAGTGGTTTCAAGTACTTTTGATGAACCTGCAACAAGACATGTACAGGTTGCTGATATGGTGATTGAAAAAGCACGTAGATTAGTTGAGCACAAACACGATGTAGTTATTTTGTTAGACTCGTTAACCCGTTTAGCAAGAGCCTATAATATGGTAACCCCATCATCTGGTAAGATTTTATCAGGTGGTGTTGATGCAAACGCCCTAGAAAAACCTAAACGTTTTTTTGGTGCAGCAAGAAATGTCGAAGAAGGTGGAAGCTTAACCATTATTGCCACAGCACTTGTTGATACCGGCTCTAGAATGGATGAAGTTATTTACGAAGAGTTTAAGGGAACAGGTAATATGGAATTACACCTTGAAAGGAAAATTGCCGAAAAACGTATTTATCCTGCAATCAATATTAACCGTTCTGGTACTCGCCGCGAAGATTATTTAGTCAACCCGGAAGAGCTACAAAAAACCTGGATTTTACGCAAGATATTACAGCCCATGGATGAGATGTCTGCCTCTGAGTTTGTATTAGGTAAGTTAAAAGACTTTAAGACTAATGCAGAGTTTTTTGACTCTATGAAGAGGTAGAAGAGCTGGCACAAGACTCAAAAGAGTAGAGGTCGTTTAGCTTAGGGGGGGATTTACTTTGATAGTCGGTTTTTCTTGCTCCATAAAACTCAACCGCGCTAAGAATGAGCTCCCACGTAGCCCGTCACTATCATTGACTTAAGCGTTTCACGTAGGATGTGCTAATGACAGGAAGCGCATCAATAATACAAAGATGCGCTTCGTACCTCAGAGTATCCTATGATTTTTCCTTATGTCAATGACAGTGACGTAGCCCGTGGGAGTATGAGTTAATCATACAAACTAGAAAGTTCTGCTCTTCCTTGCGCGCCTTTTGTCTTGAGTCTTATGCCTGCTCTTAACCCTTCTGCGGTACATAACCTTCAGGCATTTCAAAGTTGCCTGAAAATAAAAATTTTTCTCGCTCTTCCTCTAAAAGCTTTTTTGCTTTTGGATCAAAGCTTGCTAAACGTTGTTCGTTTATAATCATTGTTTGCATTTTCATCCATTCTTTCCAAGCTTCCTGGGAAACATTATCATAAATAAACTGCCCTTTGGGGCCAGGAAATGGAACTGAAACTAAACCTTCTGCCTCCACCCCTAGCTTTAAACACTTTACCATTCTTGTCATAATATTCTCTATTTTATTGATTTTGTAAAAGTCTTTTTATAGGACTTGCAAGTCCTAATGAATTAATCTGATCCAATTTATACCAGACTGACTGATTAGCTTCCATCACATTATTAATAGGGTTTTCTATTTCTACTTTAATCGGGGTGTAATCCAAATGGTAATGAGAAAAAGTATGCCTCTGCTTATCCAGTTTAGTCATTGCTTTTATTGTGATATTTTTTTGTTTGCATAATATTTCAATATCAGCCATTGCATCAAATTCAGGTAAACTCCATAAACCTCCCCATATCCCTATAGTCGGCCTTTTTTCCAATAAAATTTTCTGGTTTTGGTCGGTAAAAATTACAAAAATAATATTTTTAGCCACTAAGGATTTTGCTGGTTTGGGAGTTGGCAACTGCTTAATTTTATCTTCTATTCTTGCTAAACAACCTGATTTTATCGGACAGTCATCACAACGTGGCTTACTCCGTGTACATAAAGTAGCCCCTAAATCCATCATTGCCTGCGTATAATCGGCACAACGTTGAACCGGCGTGAGGCGAGTACTAATTTTCCAAAGTTCATGACTGATTTTACTATTTCCAGTCCAGCCAGAAATTGCATAATAACGCGCCAGTACTCGTCTTACATTGCCATCTAAAATGGGGTGACTCTTGTTAAAGGCAATACTTAAAATAGCCCCTGCTGTAGACCTGCCTATTCCCGGCAAAGCCATAAGCCCCTCTAAATCACTGGGGAATTCTCCTTTATTGTTATTAATGATAATGGAGGTTTTATGTAAATTCCTTGCTCGGGCATAATAACCCAATCCTGCCCAATGCTGTAATACTAAATCTAATGGAGCCTCTGCTAAACTTTTAATAGTAGGAAAAGTTTGAATAAACCGATTAAAGTAAGGGATTACAGTTGTAACCTGTGTTTGTTGCAACATAATTTCAGACAGCCATGTGCGATAAGCTGTGGTTTCTATTTGCCATGGCAAGTTTTTTCTACCATTCAAATCAAACCATAAAAGAATCTTTTTTTGGAAGATTTTAGGTGTCATTTACAATTAAATATCATGTTTATTAACTTACCACCGTTTAATTTAATAAGTTCATCGGCTTTGGCTCCCTCGCTCTTGCGTGGAAATGCATACCCCACCTGACAAAGTAATGGGGAGCAGTGCTTTAACCAGCTCCCCCTCTTACGAAAGATAAGTTAATTGTTGTTAAAGAAATCCTCGCAGTAATTTACCCACACCTGGTCCAACCTTATCGTCCAATTTTTTCAATAACTCATCTGTTTTCTTATTAATTTTATCTTTATTTTTTTCTAATAACATGGAAGCTATATCAAGAGTATATGTCGGCTTAGCGATGCTTCCTCCGACCTTAATAATTATAGGCATTCCTTTCATTTTTTCTGCTTCCGTCGCTGTAGCTACCGTTTTTAGTAACTTTGCTTTAACTTTATAATCTAACTTATCTGTTGCAAGATTAGCAGTACCTTCTCCGTTTACACGTAGCTTAGAAGCTTCCATATAAAGATCATTATTTGTTACTAAGCCCTGTCTAATTTTTGCAGTACCTTTAATAATAGAAAAAACAGTTTGGTCGTTTTTATTGTCTGTAGGTAGTGCAGCACCTTTTAGTAACGCTTTACTATTATCAATTATTTTTTGCAGATTAAAACCTTTAATAACACCATTATTAAAGTTAAAACCTATATTCCCATTTAAAGATGATTTAATCGCTTTAGCTGAATTACCATAGCCTTGTAGTATTGCATTGACATTAACTATACCGCTTATTCTCGCCTCATTTTGTAAGTCTGTTAATAAGGGTTTGATATTAATTTTATTTAAGCGTTCATTAAGTGCAATACTAGGTGTTCTATTTCTTACATTAATCGTTGTACTGCCATTATAAGCACCTTGATAAAGTTGCTTAATAGATTGCTGAGTTTTAATAACACCTCGATTTGCATTTAACTTTAGCTTAACCCCTTGCATTTTTAATTGGTTAATTTTTAGTTTCGCTATACTAATCTCACCATTAGCATTTAAGCCTTTAAGTGTTTTAACAGGAAACAACCCCGCACTAGCAGCCGCAGCACTAGCCGGTGTAATAGTTGATGTTTTAGCACCTACCTGTTTTTTTGCTAAATAGCGGTCAACATTAATATCATCAATATTAATATTAAATTTAATAGCAGGTTTAGCAAAATTTCTAATCTGTGTTGAGCCCTCTATTGTTGTTTCATCAAGCTTAATAAGTAAGTTATTTATATCCGCAGAACTTGCTGTTGCTTGCAACATAAAGCTTGCTGATAATTTATTTAATGCCTTGCTATCTTGCATTTCAGGTAAGGTAATTGACATTTTCTGCATTAATTTAGCAAGATTAAACTGATTAATTTTAATGGGGCCTGAAAAACTAGGCTTATCTTTAATTTGAGTACCCTTAATATTGGCGGTTAACATTAACTCACCGGTATTTAATTTAAGCTCTGAAATATTTAAAATTTGTTGGGTTAAATCAACAGCTATCTCAGCGAGTAGATTTACCTTTATTGATTCACCCGGTATATCTTTACCTTTAGTTATACTTTCAAGATTAAATCCTGATAATTTCAAATTATCCAGTTGCTTATTAATAAATAAATCAGTTGAAAAGTTAATAGCTTCAGATATTTCAGGTTCTTTATTAACAACAGTCAGGGATAAAGCAATATTAATAGCCTGATCAAATGCAAGGCTTCCTGAAGTAAAATTAAAATCAGTTATCTCAGTATATTTACCCTGCTGTAGATCATCCCAACTGATTTTAGCATGTTCAATTGAAATACCTCCCACGGCTAAAGCAGCTAAAGGGGAAGTGCTAGTCGTTTTAGACTTATCATCCTCATCTGCTGAAGAGATGGAACTATCTTTTTTAACCAAGTCATCCCAGTTAGTCACACCTTTTTTGTTTTTGGCTAGGTTGAGTACCAAGCCTTTTAGAACAATTCGACTGACCTCCAGCTCCTTAGAAAGTAAAGGTAACAACTTAACCTTTACATTACTTTCTTCAATTTCAGCAAAATTTTTAGCGGAAAAACCTTGAGCATTACTCAATGTTATTTTTCCAGTAGAAATACCAAGCCAGGGAAATACAGATAACTCAAGATCACCCTCTATCGTTATATCTCTTCCAGTAGCATCTTTCACTGCTGTCTGGATTTCCGGCTTAAAGTCATTGGGTGTAATAACTAAAGGTAATATCACAATGGCAGCAACGATTAGCGTGACAACTAATGCGACAATTGATAATAAAATTTTAAGCAAACGATTCATTTTTATCTCACGATTTAAAAAAGTATATTGATGAATGGTATGATAAACCTTTCATGTTATTGATTCTAACGAGATTTGATACTAAATCAATTTATTTATTAAAAAGAGGGGGTGTAATGATAATTTTATGGCCAGCAATTATCACTATGGTTTTTTTCTTCCACTCAGGTCGAAGCAAACACGAAAATGGCATTAAGTGGGCTATTGTAGGAGTAATTGGGTATATTTTAGGTTTTTCTCTTAGTATTTTCTTTATTGGAGAAACCTTTATTTCTATTTTTATTGCCTGTCTTGTGGTTTATTTTGCTCATACTCAATTATCGAGAATGGCAGAAAAAAATAATACAACAAAGTTAAGCTAACTGCGTTATGAGTGGTGAAATAAGTAATTATTTTTTTCATGTCTACACTTACCTTACCGTGGTCAGTAAACCCTCAGTTACAGCAATACAGTCTAGTTAAAAACACAAAAACATGTAGCCTTGGTGTAGTGAAACGCAATCAAGGTGAAATCAAATAAACCTTGGTTCCACTTTGTTTCATCAAGGCTACATAATAGCTTCACTTTTTGCCGGTTCAAACCTGTAAACAGCACTTCAACAAGCTTTTCCAGCCTAACAACTGTACCTTTAGCAGATATTCCAAAGTTAATTAATGATGCCAAGCAGGTTGAACAGTTAGTTCAGAAACGGAAACAGATGCAAGATAATATGCTAAATGATAGGCGTTAATTTACAACCGCCAATTTCTCAAAGGTAATGGATACTGTCCTCAATAATTTCTGTTAGATAAGCTATTAAAATGTATAAAAGAGCCAGAGCTGTTTAAAGCATCAAATTAATTAGATATCTTTTAAAAGCCCTCTGACCCCTAATCAGACCCCTAATCATGCTGACCCCTAATCATCCTAATCATCCTAATCATCCTAATCATCCTAATCATCCTAATCATCCTAATCATCCTAATCATCCTAATCATCCTAATCATCCTAATCGCTCCCTAATCATCCCCTAATCATCCCCTAATCGTTCATGTATTCGGAAAATTAGCAGCAGCTATGTTTTTTGGAATTATCTGTGGGTGAGCTCTTAATTCACATTTAACTCTTAACTATTTAAACTCTTATGAGCGTCTATATTTTTTACATTTAACATTAAAAAAAACTCACCTTTAGAATACAACAATCACAAAGCCATATTTATAATTTAAATTTCAATGACTTAAGTTTATTTAATAAACATGGCATAGAAACTGCTTTGTATATTTTCAACTACATTATACTTTGTAGCTATCTTTCTCTTACATTAAAAATAGGAACTAAAATGACTATATTAAAAAATACCCTTATAGGTGGTGCACTTTTATTAAGCTCTACCGTTGCAGTAGCATCCCCAATTAATGTTGGAGGAGTTACTTGGGATCCAGACGCTGTATTTTCCTTTTCCGGTTCAGAAACTGATTACGCTAGCTTTGGAACAGTGCTTGAAACCGCCACAAATGGGGTCGTAAATGACCATGTAACTGGCAGGGGTATTGTAACAAGGATAAACAAAAATACCGCAAACGGAAGTGAATTTTGTCCGAGTTGCGAACTAACATATACATTTGGTATGGACCTTGTTTCAACTAATGGAAGCAATTTTGAATTTACTAATTTAGCCGTTAAATTT
>JAJRUF010000100.1 GCA_024277935.1 Gammaproteobacteria bacterium | reverse complement strand
TCCAAAGTTTCCTGAAGCGTTTCATTCGTATCTTCTGGAAACCCCATAATCCAATTTCCAGCAAGACTAACACGATGCTTTCGCAAGTCTTCAACAACCTTAAAAATAGTCTCCCTCTTTAATCCTTTTTTGATTACCTTATTACGAATATAATCAGACCCGTGTTCTGGTGCTAGTAAAGCCGAAGTCATTCCAGATTCCACCATTGCATCAATAACATCAGTATGCAAACTATTCATACCAAGACCTCCTGCTGTAGTGAACTGTATATCAAGTTTACGTCTTATTATCTCTTTGCAAATCCCTAGTATATGTCGATTATCAATAGTAAGATTGTCATCCATAAATGTAAAAAACGTCTGACCTTTCTCATTAACAAGATATTCTAATTCATCAACAAACTTTTCAGGACTCCTTCGTCTAACTTTCCTTCCTTGGACTAAATACATATCACAAAAATTACATTTATACGGGCAACCTCTTTCTGAAATAACAGGGGCCACATTCTTTATTATGTGACCTTTAAAATTTGAATAATTACTTAAGTCCATTTCAAAATCAGTAAAATCCACCAAATCCCACGCCTGCATTGGCATGTTTTCGTAATCCAGCCATTCCCGCTCCTTATTGATTTTTACCAATCCCTGAGAGTCTCTATAGGCAAAAGACTTAATTCCAGAAAGATCTCCAATGTCCCCACGCTCTATTCGATTTGTTATTTCAACCATTTGAGCCTCACCCTCACCCAGCGCGATATAATCAAACTCCGGACAGTTAGTTAAAATCTCATCAGTATAAGTCGTTGCATGAATCCCTCCCGTAATAATCTTTAAATGCGGGAACAATAATTTAATTGCTTTTGCATATCGCCATGCCACGTCCATAAAACCAGAAAATAAAAAAGATATTCCGATTAAAGATGGTTTCTCTGTGCGAATTGTCGAGATAATTTTATCTATACAAAAATCAGTTGAATTATCTTTCTCATGAACTGTTCGATTATTAAGGTCAAGTAAAATCGGTTGATGACCAACCTCTCGTAAAACTGATGCCAAACACAATAGTGCTCCCGATGGTAAAAAATCATTTCGATTTATTTGGGAGTCATCCAAGTATGGCGTAATAAGAAGAACTTTCATATCGTCACATTTTAATTAATATTATTATTGATAGCCAGGTATATCCAGTTAAAACTTCTACGCTTTCACAATAGTCTAAAATATATCCCTCCTATCATCAGTATGAGATTCTACAAAACTTCTAATAATATCTCTTACAAGAGATTGGTTAACATGCGCCGTTGCCCCATCATCCCCACCAAAAGGAGAACCAATATGAGGGTACAACCAACGTACAACTTCAAAAGATGGGAAATAAAATACATTATCAGTCCTATTATTTAGAACTTCGTTAACAGCAATTCGTAATGTGCACTTTGATAAACAGTCAGCAACGACGGCGGATTCCATCTCAAAACTTGTATTAAGTGGTACAGGGGAAATAGTAAGAAATATGGGGGCTTTCTTATTTATAAGTCGTATAGAGTTTATTATCTCTAGGATATTATCTTCATTTTCTTTAACACTTGTATTTCGAAATAAATATTCATTTGACAAGTTATGAAAATTTATATCACCGGGGCTTGGAAGCACCACATCACCAGTTTTTTTATCAAAAAAACATGGGGCAACACCAATTGTTAAAATAATCGCCGAAGTATTTTTTAGGTTTTCTCGTGTTCTGGCTTTATTTACTCCAATACTCTTGCATAACTCTTGAAATCTTACTTGTATTTTCTCAGGAATCTCTTTTTCCGCAAGCCAATAAAACAAATACTTATTTGCATAGGTTGTATTAACAGTCTCATCTAAAGCTAGTCGATGAACATCATAACCCAGTTCATTTAATGAACTTGCAATATGCCTAGCAAAACAAGATCCAGCCGTAAAAAATTTTGTACCCTTACAAATAAACCTTCCTGCTCCTTGGTTCACTGGCATTACATACTTATTGATTGAATCATAAAAATCTTTTTCAATATCTTTTTTCGTTTTAGGAAACCTTGATATTATCAATTTGTTTTTATTTCCCCCTTTTTCCTTTTTTGTAGAAAATCTTTTAACCTTCTCATACTCCTCTTTAAACGCTTCTGAATTTAATTCTCTTTCAATATATGTATATAACTGCAGAGACTCTTCAATTAAGTCACAGGAAAATAACACCCTTGCCAATTGAATACAGTTATCCAAATCACATGAATCTAATGTAAAAATATTTTTCCTTGCTATCAGCACCTCTTCCACTGGTCCAACATTTTCACATGACTTCGCATACAACCTTAATGCCTCTATATTGTTAGGCACTTTTTCTATAAATAAACTTAAATGTTTTCGTGCAAGAGCTTCCAGTTCATGACTATTATTGCCTACATAAAATTTACCGATGTAAAGATGAAAGTCATTGTTTTCGGGGAATTTATCAAGCCCTGATAATAATATATCTACGCCTTCGTTTATTTTTCCACATTCTGCTAAGCTGATACCTTTGAGCAAATAAAACATTGAATGACTGTCAAAGTAGTACGCTTCAATTGGCGCGAGTCTACCTAAAACCTGTTCAAACTTTTGCTCATTAAACAACAAAAATAACTGCTGTAAAAATTCTTCCGTTATTTGACTGGGTTTATTTTCCTCTTCAGCTTTAAATAAATGGGGTCTGTAAGCAGAGTTAGGCTCCCAGTTTTTACAAACAATATCTACATCACTTAACAATTTATTACCCTTTAATTTAGGTAAACAATAGTCGGTAATTGAGCCCCAGTTAATTTCCCCAGGACCTTTTATTTCAGTACCACTTCCTATATCAAAAGGGAAAAAGGATTTAATATGCGAAAAACCAACTCCATCGTCCCCTGTTCCTTGAGCAAATTGACTGTTCAATTCTTGATGAATTGCTTTTCTTTTTTTTACAACTAACGATAACTCATAAGAATCTAAAATAGCAGCTTTACTACAGTCGAACCCTGCCATCACCAGGTTATAGCATAGTAAAGAAATACTCCATGATGTCAGATGCCCTGCTACTAACCGTTCTCTTGGGTGTGTTGGTAAAATAATTCCTAAAACACCATCATCAGCTAATAGATCAAATATTCTTTGTAAAAAAATACCCACATTACATTGATGCTCCAGCACATGAGAACACCAGATGGCATCAAATTGCCTATTAATGGGGGCGGTTAAAATATCACCGACATAGTCAGCTTCATTTGCCACATCAACAGAAAATACTTTTTTACCGAAAGCTTCAAAAAAGCGCTTATGCTCACCAGTACCAGCACCAATACCTAGCACAGACTCAAACTGATAGTCTGCTAACATTTTAAGCATGCCATGAACCCCCCAGTCTATATGAAAGGTTAATGGTAAGTTTACATCATAAGCTAACGTACTCTTATTTTCCGTCATTGATTTGGCACCATTTAAAAATTATTAATTTATAGTACTTGAAGAGCAATAATCAAGCCAATAAAAATCAACCCGTACTTTTATTCAGTCCAGCTTTCTATTGGCAAATTATGAGTAGTCCAGTTAATTAATTTAACTTGTTAGCAAAAGGGAATTGTTTTTATTA
This sequence comes from Gammaproteobacteria bacterium, assembly GCA_024277935.1. Lineage (GTDB taxonomy): Bacteria > Pseudomonadota > Gammaproteobacteria > Methylococcales > Methylomonadaceae > QPIN01. The sequence goes on along the minus strand of JAJRUF010000100.1, from coordinate 35,856 downwards.
TTTCATAATTATTATCTTGCCATTTTTGATCTGTTAAACCAAGTGGCAATTTCCCGCCATTCTTAGTTTTTCCCCAGCAAATAAATAAAAAAAAATATAACCTATTGATTTAAATTGTATTTAAAAACTTTGGCACTCAAGATGCTCTGCTTACAGCGAATGATAAAAAAATCTATTGAGGAGTCAATAAAATGTCACAAGTAATCAATACCAATATTGCTTCATTAAATTCACAGCGTAATTTAAATGCATCTCAAAGAGGTCTTAATACCTCCTTACAGCGTTTATCATCTGGATTACGTATTAATAGTGCAAAAGATGATGCAACAGGGCTGGCTATCTCAGATAGGATGACAGCCCAAATCAAGGGTTATAGTCAAGCCGTGCGAAATGCTAATGATGGCATATCTTTAGCGCAAACTGCTGAAGGAGCATTAGGGGCAGCTACTAATTTATTACAACGAATCCGTGAGCTTTCCATTCAATCTGCCAACTCAACCAATTCTGCATCTGACAGAGCCTCTCTACAGGCCGAGGTTAATCAATTAAAACAAGAACTTGATAGAGTCGCAAATCAAACGGAGTTTAATGGATTAAAATTACTAGACGGTACTTTTACGGCTCAATCATTTCAAGTGGGAGCAAATGCCAATCAGACCATTAGCGTATCATTAGAAGGGTCATCAACCAACGACTTACAAGATAACCAAATTTCTGCATTAAATAGCACTATTAATAAAGGAACTGGCTCAACTACTGTTGCAACTGCCACCCCCGTTGCCAATACAATTGCTGTACAAACTTTAACAATAAGCGGACCATTAGGCGCTATTAATGATCTGGCCGTTCCGGCTGGTGCATCAGCCTTTGATATAGCTGCTTCAATTTCATCACGAGAAGGTGAAACCTCTGTTACAGCAGATGCTTCAAATGAAGTTACTTTAAGTGGTATTGATGCCGCAGGTACAGTTTCATTTAATTTATCAACTAGCAACGGCACTGGAAATAAAACAATTTCAGCTCAGGTCACTATTTCACCTCAAGATTATAGTGCTCTAGTCACTGAAATTAATCGGCAAGCTGGGACAACAGGTGTATCAGCGGAATTAAAAGCTAATGGCGATATAAAACTAACACAACCTGAGGGAAAAGACATTATTGTTAAAGATTTCTCCCATAGCGTAGCGGGTAAAATCATGAAAGTACAAGGACTTGACCTGAAAACAGCAACAACCCTCACCCAAGGTGGGAAAAACTTCACCGTCGTTACGGGAGACATAACACTACATTCCTCTGGAACCTATACCGTTTCTTCGAGTGTAGCCAATTCTGCCGGAAGCATCCTTAATGTTGCAGCCAATACACAAGTAGGATCACAAGATAAAAAACTAAATACTATTGACATCAGCTCTGCCGCTGGCTCACAAGCAGCAATAGGTATAGTAGATGCTTCTTTATCCCAAATAAATGGCATGAGAGCTGCATTAGGTGCTGTCCAAAACCGTATGGAATCCACTATTTCTAATTTAGAAATCCAAAGTGAAAATATAAATGCTGCTCGTTCACGGATTATGGATGCTGATTTTGCTGCTGAAACTGCAGCTTTAGCTAGAAACCAGATTCTACAACAAGCGGGGACAGCAATGTTGGCACAAGCAAATCAATTGCCACAAGGTGTTTTAGCCTTATTGCAATAACAATATGCTTAAGCTACTGCAGAAGCTTGACTCCCCTTCTGCAGTAGCTTTTGTCTTGATGTTTTTATAAGGAAAATCTTCTGGGGTATATTATTCAACTCGCTCCACTGCTACCTTGGCATCATTTTGCCGCTCAGTCGCCAGTAAAAGCAATCTTATTCAACCTTTGATCTACTTTATTAGATACCATTTATCAACTGCCGTTGGTGCTTATTTTATAAAGGCTTTAATGAGGGTTTAATAAGTTCTTTAAATCTTTCACTTGTTGTAGACCAGTCACAAATATCTACTTTAAAAGGTAAGTCAGATTCTTCAAATGCTTCTGCTAGCATTGCACCTTGTTGTAACGATAGTGGTTTGTCAGCCATTATTGCCAAATCAAGATCTGAATAAGGTTTAGCCGTATTATTAGCTCGTGAGCCAAAAGCTTGAATCTTTATACCTGGAATACATTCCCCTAGTATTTGATTAACCTTTATTAATTCTTCTGGTTTTAAATCTAGCACTTTATTCCTCCCTCTGCTTCAATTGATTAAGTAGTGTCATGGCACTACTTAAAAATTGGCTTGTCATTTCATATACTTGTTGCGCTTTATCATGATCATAAGTATGTGATGTTATATTTCTCATTTGCCGGTATTCAAACCAAGTATTATAGTCCTTATATTTAACGGAAACTTATAAGTAATCAGGTAATCTTTTGATATAAAAAAAGATTACCTTACAAACAAATCAACTACGTTTTCTATTACCTGTTATAAAAAAAACAGTTAATGCTGTTATAAACAGCAAAATAGCTGAAGGTACAGGCACTGCGCTAATTTTTGCGTAAAGATCAACAGGGGAACTGCTACCTTCTGCCTGGTTAAAAGAGTTATTAAAATTTATCGAATCATTGCTAAAGCCTAACAGTTCAAAAGAAAAATTTTGACCTAAAAGGGTGAAAACTGGATTAAAGTTATTAGCTGGAGCTAATGCCACTGTATCAGAAGAAGTAGCTAAACTATTATCTGTTTCAACGACCTGTAAATCATAATTAAAAGTATAATTAGCACTAGCAGGAGCAGTAAAGCCTAACCCTATATCAAAGCTTTTATTTGTAAAAGTTGAATTATAAGAAGAGCTACTAGTTATCCTAGTATTACTGTAAGTTAACGTACCTATTTTAAATGGCTGGTTATTGTTTATAGAAAAACCTACCCCGTTGTACTTCAAAGATGATTTAGAACCAGTAAAAGGATTCTGAGGATTCCCCCATTCAAGTAATGCTTGATCGCCAGAAAAAATACCCGTTGTACTCCCTGTTAATACCGTTGCATTAACTTGAGAGGCATTTATAAGCAAAAATATAAATACCATTTTATAATTAAACATTGTGTTTACTCCTTTTCATCTAATTTAATATTTTGCCAAAATTTATACAAAAACATCTCCGGTGTTAGTGTTACCAAGCACTTGAGTAATGGTTAAATTCGCTGCGCTTAAATCACCATCACCGTCTACCAATTGATATCCAAAACTATCTGTTACTTCTGTAGTACCTTGAGTATTTGTGTTTGTGTTGTTATACCAATATTGACCATCTTCACGAATATACAAACTGCCATTACTGGTATCAAATTGAATCAAGTCACCATTACTGGTGGAAATTAAATCGTTTGAGTTTAGAAAATTTTTGGTATCTCCTGCAAATGAAACACTTTGTAGTTTTGCACCATCAACACCTAACAAATCATCTATCGCAGTATCGCCACCATTTCGGGCATTCATTATGACATTATCAACTAACCATGCTTGATTTTGGGACATTTGTTCAGCATTATCAAATGCTTTAGGTACAGAGTCTTTAATTAAAATATCCAATATATCGGGACTCGAAGTCACATTATTGACATCTGTTAAAGTAATCTCAAATTGATCGACAATACTGTTGTCGCCTGCTGAATGGTCTTGTGCTCCACTAACAGGTAAATAACTATAGTTCACTGTGCCTAGTGCTTCATTGTAACCATCAATACTTAATACCCCCTTAACCGTTGAAATATCGATTGAAGAAGTTGTACTAGCAAGTAAATCTGCTTTAGAAATATCAGTGCCAGCAACTGATATTGAAAGTACACCTGCAGAAGCATCCAAAACAAAATTACCTGTAACAGCAGTTATTGAACCTTCTAAAACTTCATTATCACCCACTGCCAAGCCATTATGGTCTGTTACTTGTACTGAGGGGACTGTTGTAGCAAGAGTAGCTGTTACTGGGCTTAAGATTAACTCTTCCCCTGTAAAATCTAAGATAGGTATATCATTATTATTAATACCTATCGTATTAAAGCCACTATCTGGTGTTTGTTCAGGGTTCTGATAATCAACATCAATAACAGTATGTCCATTATTTCCTACTATTTCGCCTGTCGGTGCAGGACCGGCTGCCGGTGCTTCTAACTTACTAGGGTCAAAGTTTTGATCGGTGGCTAAAGCTTGCTGTATGGCAGCAACTTCATCTTCTGCACTAGTTAAAACAGGGCTATTTTCTGTTGCATTTAACCCCTGCTTAAAGACATTATTATTTAACAAAATATTTGAATTTTGCGGTAAGTCTAGTTCAGTTCCATTTGGAAGTATTATAGCAACAGCACCTGCCTCTCCAGTTGTTATTTGCTCATTTAACAATACGATATCGCCTACTCGCAAAACTCTTTCTGCTCCATCGACTGCAATAGCTTTAACTTCGCTAGTAACTGATTTGATCACACCTGAGTTTGCCATCATTCTTTCCTTTATTGAAATACAGTTAAGATTATTATCTACATGCCTATTAATTTAAGTAAGGGATCAAAATTATTTTAATATTTTACTCCAATAGTTTTGCTAATATCCGCAGACTAATCCATGCTTCCCCCGCATCAATTACTTTAACCATTTTTACTGCAAATTTATTGAATAATTTTAAATTTTGATAACCTCTTGCACCTGCAGTAAGGCAGGCTAAATTATAGTATCATCACTTAATTTATCAACAATAACAATTATTTTACTCTCACTATTCGCTTTTATAAGTAGCTTGATATAACTGGCTGTTTCTTTTTTCGTAGTCTATAGTCAAGTATTATTACCGCTGGTTTTTTTGTTCTACTGCGCTTAAAACTTGTACTTCATCTTTCAGAAAACATACGGGTATACCTTCTTTATCAAAGACTGGTTTTAATTGCTCTATATTACCAATTATTTGTAAATTTATCATTACAGGTATTACTGGTCTCTATGGGAGTTATCGTCCAAATACAATTATTAGGTGCTATTTAATTAGTAGTTTACCTGATTTTTTCTTTTTTCCTAGTGTACTAAGGTACTATGCAAAAATGATGTTCGCCACATCCCTGTCATCATTTTTTGCTCCTCCAAAAATGATGTTCGCCACATCCCTGTGGCTTAAAAAATAGCTTCATCCTGGTCAATTAGGTTTTCTAATGTGTTCATGTCTTGTCTTAGTTGTTTTCTTATATTTAACTTTGCCTGTACTGCTTCTGGTAGTTCTGTATAAACAAAAATTTGTTTTTGCATTAATAAATCAACTAGGTCTTCAATAACTCTGGCCATTTCATTGTCCGACCCCGTTAAAGCTTGCTTAACATTATCAGGTGTTGCTGTATTTTTTATAAATGCTTTAAGTTCAGAGCTGTCTGGATCTAACCATTGAGCATTAGGATCATTGGGGCTTTGGTGTAAGGTAACTATTTCACCGTTGTTATTTCTAATTACATAAGGCATCTAATTAAACTCCGCTAATTTTTTTAACATTTACATGTTGATAAGGGAGTTTGATGGAATAAAGTCACCCATATTGCGAAGAATTTTTGTTTCTGAGCAAACGATCTCAAGAGGCGCATAGCGGGCTACGCAACGATTGAGTTCGTTTTCTCAGGAGCAAAAAGGCAAGCGAGATGGGTATCTTTATTTCTTCAGACTCCCTAAACACATTCTAATTTCCTTGCTATAACATTAGCATAAAATAGGTCTATACTTTTAGAACCATGCACTATTATTGGCTCTTAACAATCCTCAGTGGATAAATTGTAGAGCGGACTTTAGTCCGCTATAGTGACAATTTTTATATATTTGCTACAGAAACATGACAATAGAAAAACCATCCATCATTGACAATGATTTGTCCTCAATCAATAATCATGATGACTCTTTATTATTAGCTTTACTTTCTATTTGCAAAATATTACACCACCCTCATTCAGCTGAATCGCTTACCGCTGGCCTGCCTTTAGTTAATAATAAATTAACCCCTGCTTTATTTATAAGGTCTGCTGAACGTGCTGGTTTTTCTACCAAGTTAATTAAGCGACCCTTAGATAAAATTTCCAACTTGGTTCTACCAGCTGTTTTACTATTAAAAAATAATAAATCTTGTATCTTAATTGAAAAAAACAACGATCAACTCAGTATTATTTTGCCTGAATCAGATAGTGGTGAAAAAACTATCCATATAGATAATTTACAAAAAGAATATCTTGGTTCAGCCTTCTTTATTCAAATAAGTCATCAATTTGATAATTGTACTAATCATTCAGCCACACCTAAGGTTAGTCACTGGTTTTGGGATGTTACCTTTAAATCATGGCCTATTTATTCTGAAGTATTAATTGCTTCTTTGTTGATAAACCTATTTGCTCTTGCCTCTCCTTTATTTGTTATGAATGTTTATGACAGAGTGGTTCCTAACCATGCTTTTGAAACACTCTGGGTTTTGGCTATTGGTGTAACGATTGTTTATTTGTTTGATTTTATGATGAAATTATTGCGTGGCTATTTTATTGATATTGCCGGCAAGCGTGCTGATATTATTTTATCTGCTACTATTTTCGAAAAAGTGCTGGGTATTAAAATGGAATCCCGACCCGCTTCTGTAGGTGCTTTCGCTAATAATTTACACGAATTTGAATCTTTTAGAGAGTTTTTAACCTCCGCCACGCTTACAACACTTATTGACCTGCCTTTCTTATTTATTTTTCTTGCTGTTATTTATATGTTAGGTGGCGATTTAGCGCTTATACCTTTAGCTACTTTACCCCTTGCAATTATTGCCAGCCTTATGGTGCAAAAACCATTAAAAAATACGATTAATGAGTTATTTAAATTTTCTGCTCAAAAAGGCGCAACTTTAGTTGAATCACTTACTAACCTTGATTCAATAAAAACGACAGGTGCTGAAAGCCAAATTCAAGGACAATGGGAACAAAATATTGGTCATATTGCCCGCCTTAGTCTTAAATCCCGTTTTCTGTCAGCTATTGCTGTTAACTTTTCAAGCTTTTTACAACAAATAGCCTCTGTTGCTGTAGTTATTTATGGCGTTTATAAAATTTCTGCAGGTGATTTAACGACTGGTGGCTTAATAGCCTGCACAATTCTTACTGGACGCGCCCTTGCACCTGTGTCACAAGTTGCTTCTTTATTAACCCGTTATCACCAAGCTAATGCTTCATTAAGTTCTCTTAATAAAATGATGTCTATGCCTGTTGAGCGAGAAGCGGGGAAAAGTTTTTTACATCGCCCTACTTTTCAAGGCAATATTGAGTTTAAAAATATTAGTTTTAGTTATCCTGAGCAACCCATTAAAGCCTTAGACAGCATTTCGTTTAAAATTAATGCTGGTGAACGTGTTGGCTTTATCGGTCGTATTGGTTCGGGTAAAAGCACAATAGAAAAGCTAATGATAAAGCTTTATGTTCCACAGGAAGGCTCAATTCTTATTGATGGTACAGATATAGGCCAAATTGACCCTTCAGATTTACGCCGTCAAATTGGCTATGTGCCTCAGGATATTTCTTTAATGTATGGGAGTGTTAAAGACAATATCACTTTAGGAGCTCGCTACGCAGATGATGCATCAATATTACGAGCAGCTGAAATAGCTGGGGTCACTCATTTTGTAAATAAGCATCCTGCTGGATTTGATTTGCCCGTTGGTGAGCGTGGCTCTGCACTTTCTGGCGGTCAACGTCAAAGTATTGCTGTTGCCAGGGCCTTATTGCTATCTCCCTCTATTTATATTTTGGACGAACCAACAAATTCTATGGATAACAGTACAGAGGAAGCATTTAAACAACAGTTTACTCAACACTTAAAATCACAAACTTTAATTTTAATTACTCACAGAGCCTCGTTATTAGCCTTAGTCGACCGGCTCATTGTACTAGATGGTTCTAAAATTGTTGCCGATGGCCCCAAAGCAAGTGTATTAGAAGCACTAAAACAAGGACAGATAAAAGTTTCAGGATAAGCACATGCTAAATAAATTATCTGATTTAAAAACAACTTATCGGCATCAAGCAGAAGATCAAGACTTCTTAACAGATGTTAATTCAGCTAACCTTTATGGCGCTTCTATACACAGCCATTTAATTTTGTGGCTTGCTGTTAGCTTTGTCTTCATTGCTATAATTTGGGCTCATTTTGCAACCTTAGATGAAGTGACTCGCGGTGCAGGAAAGATTATTCCTTCGAGTCAGATCCAAATTATACAAAATTTAGAAGGTGGAATCCTTGCTGATATTTTAGTTCACGAGGGTGATCAGGTTGAAAAAGGCCAAGCTCTACTACAACTTGATGCTGTCAGGTTTACCTCTTCATTTAATGAAACCCAATTAAAATATTATCAATTACTGGCTGACACGGCACGCTTAACAGCCGAGGTTAATAATCAGGCGCTTGTTATTCCTGATGAAATTTTGCAGCAATACCCTAGTATTGCAAACAACACTAAACATTTATTAGACTCTCGACAAAACGGGCTAAAAGCAAATAAACGAATTCTTGAAGATCAAATCCGACAAAAGCAACAAGACCTTGTTGAGTTAAATTCTAAAGTAGCTCAAATTTCCAGAAGTTATAAGTTACTAAAAAAAGAGTTATCCATGTCTGAGCCTCTTGTTGCTGAGGGGGCTATGTCACAAGTTGAAATTTTACGCCTACGACGAAGCGTCAATGATTTAAAAGGCGAAATGTCCTCTGCTCGGCTTTCTATTCCTAGGGTAAAATCTTCCTTAACAGAAGCTAAACATAAACTCTCAGAACTTGAAATTCGTTTTCATACCGATGCGCTTGAAGAGTTAAATACGACAAAAGCAGAGTTAGATCGTATTTCAGCAACTGTTTTAGCACTAAAAGACAGAGTCACTCGCACCAAAATAATTTCTCCGGTAAAAGGTACTATTAAACAACTAAAGGTAACAACCATAGGAGGGGTTATACAGCCTGGTATGGACTTGGTAGAAATCGTGCCTTCAGAAGACTTGTTACTGATAGAGGCGGAAATTAGGCCCGCAGATATAGCTTTTTTATATCCTGGCCAGAAAGCAATGGTAAAACTGACCGCTTACGACTTCTCGATTTATGGGGGCTTAGAAGCAGAACTTGAACATATCAGTGCAGATACTATTATTAATGAAGAAGACGGTAAAAGTTATTATCTTATTCGCTTAAAAACCAATAAAATTTACCTTGAAAAAAATGGTGAACGACTTAAGATAATCCCGGGCATGACGGTTAATGTAGATATATTAACGGGTAAAAAATCTGTGCTCGATTATTTACTTAAACCTATTCTAAAAGCAAGAAACAATGCGTTAAGAGAGCGCTAAACCAGAAGATAAATAACAGGGACATTGCGTTGAATAAAATTTTAATTTTATCTGATAACGAAAATTTAATTACTTTCTGCTCAGCCACTTTAACTCCGCATTATCAGCTTGATACTGTAAAAGGTATTTTACCTGTCATAACGGCAAGTGTTAAAGCCCACTTAACCTCTATTTAAAAAAAAACAATGTTCGCAATAGCTTACATTTAGCTCTATTTGTCAAGGAATTTGATTGATAAACGTGAAAAAATAGATTATCTTTAATCATTTATTTTATTGCGTTTTAAATAGGGATATGAATCTTAAACATCGTCTTAATCTTAGTACCTTAATTGTTATTGGTCTTTTTTCAAGTCAACTTGCAGCACAATCATTACAGCAAGCAATACAAAAAACTATTGATGAAAACCCCTCAATTCAATCTGCTAAATCCGAACGTTCTGCTGTTGAGAATGAAATAGATCAGGCAAAATCTGGCTATTTTCCAACCATTGATATTGCCGCAGGAATAGGTTGGGAACAATCAACAAACCCAACGACTCGTGCTAGAGGCGATGGTACAGTTTCATACGGCCGTGAAGAAACCTCTATCCGCCTAAAACAAATGATTTTTGATGGTCTGGCAACACCTAGTGAAGTTAATCGTCAACAAGCCAGAACCAACTCTAAAGCTTACACTGTCTTTGGCCAATCTGAAATCATTGGTCTTAATGCTGTTGAAGCTTATATTAATGTACTTCGTAGAGAAGAGTTGCTTACTTTAGCTAAAGAAAACCTATCTATTCACCAAAAAACGAATAAGCAAATTTTGTTACGTAGCCAACGCGGTATTGGTAAACGTGCTGATGCAGAACAATCAAGCGGTAGACTGGCACTTGCTGAGAAAAACACTTTATCTGAAATTGGCAACCTTAAAGATGCCAACACAGCTTTTCTAAAGATTATTGGTGAGCTTCCCTTTGAGCTACAAGCCATTTCAGCACCCGCGACGGCCTTACCAGCCAGCCTAGATGAAGCAATTGAACAAGCGGTTGCTAACCACCCTATCCTAAAATCAGCCAATGCAGATATTGATTCAGCCTTTGCTCAACACGATACTGCAAAAGCGGCTTATTTACCACGTTTAGACTTTGAAGCCAGCGCCTCCCATAATGTCGATATGGATGGTATTAGAGGAAAAAATGAAGATGCACTAGCAATGTTACGGCTTAAATATAATATTTTTAATGGCGGTAAAGATCTAGCACGTCGCAAACAAACGGCTAAATTAATCAACCAAGCTAAAAATATTAGAGATAATACTTACAGACAGGTTGTTGAAAGTATGCGCTTATCATGGGTTGCTTATCAAACCATCAAAAGCCAGATGACTTTTTTTAAACTTCATAGAGATGCAAGTATTAAAAGTAATGCGGCCTATCAAAAACAATTTAATATTGGTCAACGCTCATTATTAGACTTATTAGATTCAGCAAATGAAATGTTTGTCGCTAAAAGTGCTTATACCAATGCAAAATATGATGAAATTTTTGCCCAATATCGTATTTTAACCAGTAAAGGTGCATTAAATAGTTTCTTAAAGATTAAATTACCTGAAGAAGCAAACACACTCTAAATAAAAAATTAGAAAAACACAGGCTTTCCTCTCTATAATAGTAAAAATATAATTCACTTAAAATTAAATATCAAAAAGAGGAATAATTAATATGTCCGTACAAAAAATGGTTGATCTGGATTTATCTGGTAAACGTGTTTTAATTCGTCAAGATTTAAACGTGCCTGTTAAAGATGGTAAGGTGACCAGTGACCTTCGCATTCAAGCAAGTGTTCCAACCATTGAAAAAGCTTTAAATGCTGGTGCAGCTGTGATGGTTATGTCTCATTTAGGTCGCCCTACTGAAGGCAAGTTTGATGAAACTGCCAGTTTAAAACCTGTTGCAGAACAATTATCAAAATTACTTGGTAAAGCGGTTCGCCTGGAAAAAGACTGGTTAGACGGTATTTCTATTGTTGCAGGTGAAGTTGTTCTTTGTGAAAACGTACGCTTTAATGTTGGCGAAAAGAAAAATAGCGATGATCTAGGCAAGAAAATGGCCGCACTCTGTGATATTTTTGTTATGGATGCTTTTGGTACGGCTCATAGAGCACAAGCCTCTACTCACAGTGTTGCTAAATTTGCCCCCATTGCCTGTGCAGGCCCACTACTGGCAAATGAGCTTGATGCCCTGGGTAAAGCATTAAACCAGCCTACACAACCCTTAGTCGCTATTGTGGGTGGCTCTAAGGTTTCAACTAAATTAACCGTTTTAGAATCTTTATCGACAAAAGTAGACCAGCTCATTGTTGGAGGTGGTATTGCTAATACTTTTATTGCCGCCGCAGGTTTTCCTGTTGGAAAATCTCTTTATGAAGAAGATTTAATTGATGAAGCAAAAAAATTAATGGCAGCGGCTAAAGCATCTGGCTCAGACATTCCTGTACCGACAGATGTAGTTTGTGCTAAAGAGTTTTCTGATACAGCGATAGCAACCATCAAAAATGTTGCTGATGTTGAGGCTGATGATTTAATTCTGGATATTGGCCCAGAAACATCCAAGAAGTATGCTGAAATGCTAAAATCAGCAGGAACCATTGTTTGGAACGGCCCTGTCGGGGTTTTTGAAATAGATCAATTTGCTGAAGGTACAAAATCCATATCAGAAGCGATCGCAGAAAGCCCTGCTTTTTCTATTGCTGGTGGTGGTGATACTTTAGCGGCCATTGATAAATACAATATTAATGATAAAGTCTCTTACACTTCAACCGGTGGCGGGGCTTTCCTTGAGTTTTTAGAAGGAAAAGTCTTGCCTGCCGTTGCTATTTTAGAAGAAAGAAGTAAGTAAAAAAATACTTTTAAAGTTAGAGACGTTTTAAACAACGTCTCTAACTAAGGAGCGTGCACGAAATAACTGGAGCAACTCGCTAATCTTTTTGTCCATCTTCTGCGTTACAAAAACAGTTGCGTAGCTTACTATGCGCCTGTTTTCGTGCCTTGAATATGAACAAAAATCCTGTGCCAGTTGCTCAACTTATTCCGTGCGCATTCCTAAATTTAATTAACTCTATCAGATTGAGTTAATTCATTTAGCATTTGCTTTTCTTCATTCGTTAATAAAGTAGCTAAATTTTTCGGCTTAATAAAACTATTATTTCGACCACTATTTTTAACTCTTCTAACTATAGTTCTACGTCCTAAACTGCGGCGCTCTATTTGGCGTCTATCCCGCTTTGGCCATAACAAATATTCTTGCTGAACCACTTGTCGCCATTCCAAGCTTCCAAATTCAAAAATATTCTCTCGCCTTTCTACTGATCGGCGCTCAGCTTCTCTCCGAGTCTTTTCTCTATTATTAGCAACCATTCTTTCCCCCCAGTCATATAAGTAAGCCCTAATAACTATATAAATCAAATCCTACCATAACACAGTGCTATAAAGATAATTTTTCCGAGACAAAAACATTAAAATTGCTAAATATAGCTTTTATTTATATAATGATCAGTTCTCTTTTATATAAGCATTTTTTGCAAGTATAATCTATATGAGATCAATTCAAAATTTAATAAGGTTTTTTAAAATGGCTCGAGTTACCGTTGAAGATTGTTTAGAAAATGTTGAAAATCGTTTTAAGCTAGTTTTATTAGCTAGCAAAAGAGCGCGCCAACTATCAAAAGGGGCTGATGAATTTATTCCTCGCGGCAAAGACAAAGACACTGTTCTTGCTTTACGTGAAATAGCTGAAGGCCATGTAACAGAAGAAAACATTGATCTTTTATATAATGCTGGAGATCGTTTTTCTGGTGAGCAACAGCGTCCAGAAGCTATTCCTGATGAGGTAAGTTAAACATTATGACAGAGGTAGCCATTACTAATTTTTCAACAAAAGCAGATCTACCTGAAAAAAGGCTACTCAGAAATCTACGCTCGATTATTGACGGCTACCTTAATAAAGAACAAGTAGATTCAATTATACACGCCTATCAATTTGCTGCAGATGCCCACCATGGGCAGTTTCGCAACAGCGGTGAAGCTTATATTTGCCACCCTCTTTCTGTTGCTATTTCACTTGCCGAAATGCACATGGATGCTCAAGGTGTGGCCGCAGCAATTCTACATGACGTGGTAGAAGACACCCCCATCAGCAAAGAACAAATTGCTGAAGAATTTAGCCAGGATGTTGCCAACTTGGTTGATGCTGTGACTAAATTAACCCAACTTGACAATAAATCACGCGCCGAAGCTCAGGCAGAAAATGTAAGAAAAATGCTATTGGCTATGGCCAAAGATTTACGCGTTATTATTGTAAAATTGGCAGACCGACTACATAATATGCAAACACTCGGCTCTATGCCAGCCGAAAAAAAACGCCGTATAGCTAAAGAAACTCAAGAGATTTACGTCCCTTTAGCCAATAGGCTTAGTATGAATAGTATAAGGCATCAGCTAGAAAGCTTATGCTTTAAATCTATCTACCCTAACCGCTATAAAGCAATTCAACAAGCGGTTAAAAAAGCACGAGGCAACCGGCGAGAAATTGTTAATACCATTGAAAATGCTATTAAAAACAGATTAAATCAAGCAGGGCTTATATTTGATGTAGAAGGCAGAGAGAAAAATATAGCAAGCATTTATAAAAAAATGCAACGCCAAAAAATTTCTTTTTCAAATGTTTTTGATGTTTATGCATTCCGTATCTACTGCGACCAAGTAGATGACTGCTATCGAATTTTAGGTTGCGTACATAATCTATACAAGCCAATTCCAGGTAAATTTAAAGATTACATAGCCCTGCCTAAGGCAAATGGCTATCAATCCCTACATACTATATTGATGGGGCCTTATGGCGTACCAATTGAAATTCAAATTAGAACACATGAAATGCACCGTATGGCTGAATCAGGCATTGCAGCGCATTGGTTATATAAATCCGGCGAGTCATCAGGTGAACATGTTAGAGCCCAGGCAACAGAATGGTTAAGAGATTTACTGGAAATACAAAAAACCGCTGGCAACTCCTTAGAATTTATAGATAACCTTAAAATTGATTTATTTCCCCAAGAAGTTTTTGTTTTTACCCCTCAAGGAAATATTATAAAGTTACCTAGAGGAGCTACCATTGTAGACTTTGCCTACGCAGTTCATACAGATATTGGCAGTACATGCGTTTCAGCCAGAATTGACAACAAACTAATTCCACTACAAACGCAACTAGAAAATGGCATGACAGTTGAAGTCATTACCGCCTCCTGGGCTAGACCCAACCCACTTTGGCTCAATCATATTATTACCGCCAAAGCACGTAGTAGCATTAGAAACTATCTAAAAAACTTTCAACAACAAGATGCTATTAATTTAGGCCGCCGCTTGTTAGAAAAAGAGCTAAAGAATTTAAACATTAATTTAACTAATATTGAAAATTCTCGCATCCTGGAATTATTAGATGTTATGCAAATAGATTCAATGGACAAGCTACTTGAGGATATAGGCCTGGGTAATAAAATGCCTATTTTAGTCGCCAAGCATTTGGCTCAAGAAGATATCCATGCAGCAATAAAACTTGAAGATAAGAATACTAAACATGCTCCTTTAATTATTAAAGGAACCGAAGGCATGGTAATTACATTAGCTAAATGTTGTCACCCTATCCCTGGTGACCATATCATTGGTTTCTTTAACCCAGGAAAGGGTATAGTGATCCATCATCATGAATGTCGTAACAGTAAAGACGTTAGAAAACAGCAAAGCAGTTGGATTGATGTAGAGTGGAGTCCTGATCTCTCAGGTGAATTCTCTGTAGAGCTAAGAATAGAATTGCTGAACCAGAGGGGAACCCTCGCAACAATAGCTTCGACTATATCAAGCTTAGATGCAAATATTGAAAGCGTTACTATCGCTGATCAAGATGATAAAGTTTCTATTGACTTAATCACTCTTGCTGTTAGAGATAGAGTGCATTTAGCAAATATTATTCGTAAACTTAAAAAACTATTTATTATTTTAAAAATCACTCGCACTAAAGCCTAAGAGACGCTTTATGCTGTCACAGCTGTAGTTTTTTAGCCGTCATTGTTTGCTGATAAACTACATTTCTAAAATGCCTGCAAGCACAGAAGCAGATGTATTGTTTGAAGCAAGAATAAGAGATCGCACAGTAACTACGCGCATAAAGTAAAGTATACAACTCGTTGACTCGCTTATCAGAAACCCGTCTCTACTCACCCTTCATTCTGATCATAACCCTATATTTTTTAATGTAATTTTTCTATTTTGTCTATTTGACATTTACTAAAAATAAACTAACGTTTAGGTAGAGCAAACTACTTAGGTGTTATTTATGAAAGAAATAATCCAACGAATAATAATTTATTCGCAAAAGCAATATCTTACAGTATTAATCTTATTAGCAATCGTATTGGGTCTCAACTACCTGATTGTAATTGATAAGTTAAAGGAACAAGAAGGTATTTCTATCTTACTAAAAATGAGTGCAGAACAAAGTAATACAGTGAATGCAATCAACCATTTAATATCAGACCTTCCTTATACTAATAAAAAGGACTTCGCAAAGAAACAAAGCCTTATAAATAAACATAAAACCTTGTTAAGAGATACTTATCAGATGCTGAAAAGTGGTAACCGGTTTTTAAGAAAAGGTGGGCGACTAATGAGTATAAGTAGCTCATTACCTGAGGATTTAAAGGAAATATTTTATGATAAACCTATTGAATTGGATAAGCGAATGAAGCGCTATTTCTCTGAACTTAATACAATTCTAAAAATGGATTATGGTGAATTACACAGAGACAGCCCCGAATTACAAAATTTAAATTATAAAATTTCCCCCGATTTATTAGTTGCTTTAGAAAGAGTTTTTAATTACCACCAAAAACGTAGTGAATATATAGCTGGACAAGCAATAAATCTGCAGAACTTGGCATTTATTCTTGCCATTTTTGCTTTAGTTGCTGTTGGCTCTCTTTTATTAAAGCCAATGGTAGAAAATTTAAAGCTAGCTACGCTTCGTGCTCGATCAGAAAAGGCATTTGCTGATAATGTGATTAATACAGCAGAAACGTTGATTATCGGTGTAAATACACAGCAAAAGATTGTTTTATTTAATAGCTACGCAGAAGAATTGTCAGGATGGGGTGCTGAGGAAGCAATAAACCAAAACTTTTTTCAAAAATTTATCCCTGAACAGGATAAACCCCTCTTAAAGCCATTATTTGATGGAATGATGCAAGGGAAAGTTGAGTTTGCGGATGAAATTGAAACTCAAATGTTAATCTGTACCGGTGACTATCTTAATATTATTTGGCATTTCACAACAGTAAAAGACTCTCGGACAGATAAACCGACCATGTTCTTAGCGACAGGCCTTGATATTACAGAGCGTAAACAAGCAGAATTTAAATTACAAAAAGCCAATGCTGAAATGGAAGAGTTGAGTCAGCGTTTACAAGCAGAAGTTGCTTTAGCCGCTACATTGCAACGCTCTATTCTACCTGATCCTAAAATTGAAATCCCTGGATTTCAAGGCCTTGCCAGCTTATTGACCTCAAGTGAAGTAGGTGGTGATTATTATGATTATTTTAAAGTCGGTGCTTATACTAGCGTAGTAATAGTTGGAGATGTAAGTGGCCACGGTGTTGCGGCCGGAACAATGGTGAGCGCAGCAAAAGCAGGCCTTTATCCGTTAATCCATGAGGGAATAAGTGATCCTGCTGAAATTTTACAATCGTTAAATGAAACGTTATTAGCAACAGCTCATCAATCATTATTAATGACAATGGCATGTGTCACCTTAGATGCACGAAATGGACATTTAAAATTTGCAAATGCTGGACATGTATTACCTTATTTATGGAAACATAATGAAGCTCATTGGGAAATGTTAGAAGCATCAGGCTTACCCTTAGGTAAAAGTTTAGATGCGGATTACCGTACTTCTGCAATTGAAATTCAAATGGACGTAGGTGATCGTTTATTTTTATTCACCGATGCTATTGTTGAAGAAGAGTCTCCAGATGGTGAAGCTTTTGGTTATGACAGGTTAGAAAATATTCTAAATGAATGTAGCGATGTAGAACCGGAATTTTTCCAGGAAGTTTTACTGACCTCTTTACAACATCATTGTGAAGTAGAACATTTCGGTGATGATGTTACTATGCTTGTGGTTAATCATACCGACCGTGTTTCTGAAGATTCTTCTGTTTCAGAGGCTAGCGATATTGTTCGACTTACCGATTCATTTTATCGTCAAGGCAACCACCCTATTCCTAGAATTCCACGTGAATTCATTGTCTTCTTAGCAGATAGTGAGTGGGCTGATTTATTACCGCGATTTGCCCAGGATGGGATTTGTCGAGTTTTGCCTAATCATAGTGATTTTTGTAAAAGTATCGGTTGGGATCATTTACTTAATCAGCATCATCAATCCCCTGACGATGATTTATATACTTTAATGCCACAATCCTCAACTAATAGACAGTTTCAGTTAACCCATACTGATGACAAAATATTTATTATGGAGGAAATAAATGCCTGGCTGACTGATCAAAATATTATTTCTCAAGATCATTTGGACACCTTAATTATTGCCTTAGATGAAATGATAGAAAACAGTCTCTATGCTGCACCACGGGATGGCAAAGGGGTACCCTATTATGAAAAGGGAACCGCCAGAGAACTATCTGAAAATGAAGAAGTACGGATTGATATTGCACTAAAAGATAATAAATTAGGCTTAATGATTACTGATAACTGGGGAACACTTACTCCTGCCGTTTTTCTTCGGAGTGTTGCTAATGCAATGGAAGGGGGAGTTGAATCGGGGGTCGGGGGAGCAGGTTTATACATGATGTGGCGGATGTCAGATTATTTTCAAATCAGGGCTTATCCACAAAACCGTACACAAGTAACGACAATTTGGGATTTGACCAAGCAAATTAATATGGATACAGGTACTGGTTTTCAATTTCTTTATCATAGTGATTATGATGCGACTTATAAAATGGAGAGCTAATCATGGCACTTTCAGATATATTAACGATTAAACTAATTTCTAAAAACGATAATAATTACTGTTTCAACTGTATCGGTTCAATTGATGCACACTCAAGTCAAGCTTTAGAGGAATTCAATAAAATACCGGCTAACTCTAAAGTTATGCTAGATTTTAAAAACATTGAGCGAGTTAATTCTATGGGGCTTTCTCTATTACTTAAAATATTTGAGGAATGGGAAAGTAAAAGTATTAAGATTGAAATTAAAAACCTTAACCGCATGGTCAACATGCTCTTCAAAATCACAGGACTAGGACGTTTTCTAAAAGGGGGTGACAGTAAAGGGGTTAGCGCACCTAATAGTAAGAAAATTATTAGCCCTAAATCACTAGGTCGTACAGATAAATTAGCTGATTCTAGTAAACCTGCTGATAATGCTAAATTAAATTTTGTGGTCAGTTTACAGTCGGGGGCACAACTGAGCGGCTGGTATCTGTTTAATACTTATTTACAACGTCGCATGCAAAGAGCAATTCATTTTGAACAGGAGCAAGATAAAAAATCAGGCAATACTGATTTATACTTTTCCAAGCCTTTTGAAGCCTGTGCCATGATACACAAAAAAGGTTTTATTCCCTTGTTGCGCCCTATTGGTGATGCGGATGAAGTAGTTATTTTAGTTCGACAAGATGATAGTCGCGAGTTGACTGATTTTAAAAATGTTAATGTTGTGACGGCTAGTGAAGGTAGTTTTGTAAATTTACTAGGGCGTTTTCTGTGTGATGAAAATGGTCTTGATTCCAGCAACTTTAATTATCAATTTGCAGGTAATGAAATTAAAGCATTACAGCTACTTATTCGAAAAAAAGCAGATCTTTTATTTATGCTAAAAAAAACCTATGCTGGGCTATCTTCTTTTGGCAAAAAAAGTATACGTATCTTAGATGAAAGTAAAACAGATTTTGCTTTCCATCACTTTTGTGTAGCCCCTTATATGAAGCAAGAAGCTAATGAATTAATTAAAACTTTAGAAGGAATGGTTGATGACGAACAAGGGAAAAAAATTCTTGAAGATATCCAGTTCGAGGGGTGGTGTAAACCTGAAGAGGGTGAATTAAAAATGTTAAAGTTGGTATACGAGCGTTATACAATAGATTGATCGTGTTAAAACAGCCTGACGAAATAAGCATTTTCTCAAACCTAAGTATAACGTGGTGAAGCTATACATTGACTATTATAGCGGTGGATGAGAATAATAGAGTAAAAAGTTATTTGTTGCTAGTTGCCTTATAAACAAATTTGTCTTGTATCATGCAGCTATTATTGATAATTCATTTTCTACTTGGCTTTACATTAATTCAACAAATTCAGCACACCCTAAAAACACTATACACCTATACAATACCCAGTTACCTGCTGGATTAACTAATTTTGATTGTAGCAAGGTCTTCAGTCAGCTATGATAATGCCATAAATATTTAAGCAGAAGACTAAAATGACAAGAAAAATCATACAAACTAATAAAGCACCCCAGGCGATTGGCACATACTCTCAAGCAATAAAAATTGACAATACAGTTTATCTTTCAGGGCAAATTCCGTTAGACCCAGAGACCATGGAAATTACTGAAGGTGATATTTCTGATCATATCAGGCAAGTTTTTGATAATATACAAGCCGTTGCTGAAGCCTCTGGTGGCTCCCTAGATGATATTGTTAAATTAAATGTTTTTTTAACTGATTTATCAAACTTCCCCATTGTCAATGAAATCATGGCTGAATATTTTACCCAATCATACCCCGCTCGTGCGGCTGTAGGTGTTGCTGCATTACCTAAAGATGCCGAGGTGGAAATGGATGCAATTATGATGATCAGAGAGATTTATACCTGCTAAGCTATTTACATGGAGACCTTGCTACAACCCGTATCATTATTATCTGGTGTTGGCCCTCAGTCAGTTATTCGCTTTAAAAAGCTGGGCATTCAAAGTATAAAAGACTTACTTTTTCACCTACCCCACCGCTATGAAGACCGTACAAAAATATATCCCATTGCTAGCTTATCACCGGGTATGGCCGTGCTATTTTGCGGTACAGTTGAGTTTACAGAAGTGTCCCCCGCTGGTCGTCGAAGTTTAGTTTGTAGAATCAGCGACCACACGGGCTATATCACTTTAAAATTCTTTCACTTTACTGCTAAACAAAGTTTAGATTTAAGTCCAGGCACCCTGTTAAGCTGCTTTGGCGAAATTCGTTATGGTTATCAAGGCAAAGAAATAGTTCACCCTGAATATAAAATTATTTCATCTACTGATAATATTACTGAACCTTGCTTAAGTCCTATCTACCCCTTAACTGAAGGCTTACGTCAGAGCACGGTTAGAAAAGCAATAGCTCAAGCGTTGACTTTGTATCAGCAAGACCCAGAGCAACTTAAAGATTGCTTACCCCAACAAATATTAAAGCAATACAACTTCCCCTCTTTAAGTCAGGCATTACTGGAGTTACACCAACCTGAGCAACAATCAACTACTCAATTGCAACAAGGGAATTTAGCCGCCATAAAACGCCTTGCTTTTGAGGAGTTACTTGCCCATCATCTGATTTTATTAAGCAATAAGCAAGCAGTAAAACAATGGCAAGCACCTGTCTTAAAAGCGACAGAAGAACAATCCAAAGACTTTATAAAGTCTCTTCCCTTTCAATTAACTAATGCTCAATACCGCGTTATTGATGAAATTATTGCTGACTGTCAATCAAGCCACCCCATGCTTAGGTTAGTCCAGGGAGATGTTGGCTCGGGGAAAACAGTAGTGGCCGCTTATGCTGCTTTACTTGCACTGTCAAGCAACTATCAAGTGGCCATTATGGCACCAACGGAATTATTAGCAGAACAACACAATCGCAACTTTAATCAATGGTTTAAAAACAGTGAGACGCATATAGCCTATTTAACGGGGCAACTTAAAGGCAAAGCCAGAAAAACTATATTATCAGCTATAGAAGAGGGTTCAGCCGGTATTATTATAGGTACCCATGCTTTATTTCAGGAAAGTGTTAAATTTCACCAATTAGGTCTTATTATTATTGATGAGCAACACCGCTTTGGCGTACACCAACGTTTAGCTTTAAGAGAAAAAGGCCAAACCCATAACAGCCGTCCTCATCAATTAGTGATGACTGCCACCCCCATCCCACGAACACTGGCCATGTTGCAATATTCAGACCTGGATATTTCTATTATTGACGAGTTACCCCCTGGTAGAGAACCGGTTATGACTTGCGTTATTCCTGCAGAAAGACGCGAACAGATCATTGAGAAAGTTAATCATTGGACGGCAAATAATAACCAAACTTATTGGGTTTGCACCCTGATTGAAGAATCAGAAGTCTTGCAATGCGAAGCGGCTGAAAAAACCGCTGAATACTTGACCGAAGCATTACCAAATATTCGTGTTGCCTTAGTGCATGGACGAATGAAGTCGGCTGAAAAAGACAGTATTATGCAAGGTTTTAAAAACCATCATTATGATTTATTAGTAGCAACAACTGTGATAGAAGTCGGTGTTGATGTGCCAAATGCCAGTTTAATGATTATAGAAAATCCGGAAAGACTTGGCCTCTCGCAACTTCACCAGTTACGTGGGCGAGTTGGTAGAGGCGACCAGGAAAGCTTCTGCCTGCTGATGTACCAGAACCCCTTATCAAATATGGGAAAACAAAGATTAAGTATCTTACGTGAAAGCAGTGATGGCTTTGTTATTGCAGAAAAGGATTTAGAATTACGCGGTCCAGGTGATGTTATGGGTACCCGGCAAACCGGCTTAATGCAGTTTAAAATTGCTAACCTTGAACGCGATATACTTCTTGTTAACCAAGTACAAGTAGCTGCCAGCATTATTTCTGAGCAACATCCTAATGCTATCCAAGCTATAATTGACCGTTGGCTTGGCCAAACAACTCTTTACTCCGAGGTATAAAAACAGGTGCACAAAAACAGTTTCTTATTCACTCAAGAACCTCATTGGAAAAAAAAATATCCTGGTATTAAACAAGTACTCCCAAAAAATGTTCATTCCTGGGTTTATGAAAAAAATTCATTAACACGCCGTTTAAAAAATACTTACGGTAATAACTTTGCTGTTGAAATTTTATTTCATCGCTGGAAACCTGCGTTTCTAAGCGAATGTGATTTACTTAACTTACCTCATCAACAATTTAATTTAGTTAGAGAGGTTTTATTACATGCCAATGGTAAACCGCTTATCCTTGCCAGAACCATTCTCCCAGAAAAGACCATAAAAATAGCCAAGCGAAATTTATCACATCTTGGTACACGGCCCTTAGGGGAGGTTATTTTTGCCTACCCAAAATTAGAACGTTTAGACCTAAATATCAGTTATATCCCTTATTCTTTATGGACCGAACAACTCACTAACCGAGTTAATATAGAACCATACGTTTGGGGAAGAAGAACAGTCTACGCTATTCAAAAGCAAAAAATGCTAGTCAGCGAGTTTTTTATGCCAGGTGCATTGGAAGTTTAAAATTACCTTAGGAACGTACATGAAACAACTTCCCGATTTCTAACTTGTCTTTTTGCTCCAAATGAAGTGGTCTCATTCGTTGCGTAGCCAGCTATGCGCCTCATGAGATCATTCCATCTTAAACAAAAATCCTATGTTATAATTTCGGGAAGTTATTCCATGCACGTTCCTTACCTTCAGCTTTGCCAGTTCCAATGCAATATGGTTTCTTAACTTGTAAGGTACTGGTTGATTCATCATAATGGCGAAAGCTTGCCAAACTTTTTTATCAACAATATAGCCAGCAAGCGTGCTAATACCATTCATTGTTCCTGATTTTGCAAAAATATTTGTTTCAATTTCAGGCAATAAATTTTTCCAAGGCCTAAAAGCTTGTAGCAGTTCAGCTAACTGCTGGGGAGATAAACGGTTGCCCCGTGATAAACCGGCCCCGTCTTTTATGGTAAAGTTACTCCACCGAAATACCTTTTTTAGTGTTTGATGCATATATTGCTGAACATCAGCTCTATTTGCAGGACGTTGATATTGCTCGGCACTCAACACTAAAATCAATTGATTAGCAAGAAAATTAGTTGAGTATTTCATCATCGCACGAATCATTTCAGCCAAAGATTTACTATTGGTGTGGGTATAAAAAAGAGACTGCTTAGTCACCTTCCCCCTAACCACACCTTTCCCTACTTTTACACCTTCTTTACTTAGAAACGCAGCCAATAACTCAGCAAAATACTGCTCGGCATCAACAGGATTTGGGCCTGTATTGACTCTTAATGGGGCACTCTTTATTTGCTTTGCAAAACTTCTCGCATAAGCTGTTAGTGGAGTTTGAGACTCGGCTGAAACCACTTTTCCATTGATTTTTTTTATGTAAATAGTATTAAAATTAGCGGCAAGCGCTGAAGGAACCGCATCGTACGGGTTATTCGTCTGCCCGGTACCTGGCAAAGTCATATTTGACTTAAATAAAGAGTTATCTAAAGCAATGGTATCAACCCGTTTTAAACCATGTTTACGGAGATTCTTTGCCAGAACTTTTAATTCTTCAGAAACTAAAAAAGGATCGCCACTGCCTTTTACCCAAAGCGTATGGTTAGTCTTATCTAAATAAAATTGGGTCTTAAAATGATAATTCCCTCCCCAATGCTTTAACGCTAACCATGCTGTGATTAATTTTGTGGTTGATGCTGGGGTAAACGGGGTATTGGCATGGTCGGATATAATTGACTGCCCTTGTTTACCTACCATAAGTAAACCTGAATTTTTCAGGCTGGAAAATTCTTTTAAAGCATTTCCTGCAAAACAAGCCGAGGAAACAAACCATAATAGAAAAACAATATACTTTTTAGGCATCTTTCATTTTACCCCTAAAGTAGCTTACACTTTTTAGTGTGAGAAAATAAGCACATCATTGTAGGATGTGCTGAGGAACGAAGCACATCAGCTAAACTTCGTTTGATGCCCCTCCTAACGTCGGCACATCCTACAGAAACATCAATATTCAACAGGCAACTTAGCTTTTGTCCACCCCGTCATATGTCCAGATAAATAGTTGAGCTTGTTAAAGCCAGCAAAATATAAAGCTAATTTTGCAATACCTGCTCTGGGGCCATGAGCACAATATAATACAATCACATCATCTTTATGATAGGTATCCATCTTATCCGTTGTAAAAGCAGTCCAAAAGGGGATATGAATTGCACCAGGCACATGGCCAGACTGATATTCTGCAGTTGACCGAACATCAACAATAACAGGCGCTTCACCTTTATTTATTTTATCCAGTAATTCAGCTTGTTGCATATAGCCTTCTCCTGTTGTTGTACAGCCCAATAAAAAAAGATTAAGAGTAATAAGCAATAATAGTTTATTCATTTTGTGCTAATTTTCAAACTGCAGTGAGTTAGTATCCATATTAATAGGAAAAGTTTTACCAAAACCAGCAATATATTTTCCATTAACCGGTGTTAAAACTAATAAATGAAAATCTGACAAGCTCTGTAATAACTCAATCGTTTCACCAAACGTCTCTTTCATTATTAGCATTTGCTTATAATAACACTCATCTTGGACTTTGACTTCCTTAATTGCACAGCTAAAGACCACCCTTTTTCGTGCGAAAAGGTTTTTACATTCATTTTCTGGTTGGATAAAAAGAATACTGGCCGATGTGGTTTTCAGCATATTTTGAGTATGTGTTGCCAATTCACTGACATAGATATAGAACACACCCTGTTCATCTCTTGTGTAAGGCGCATAGCTAGATTCAGGTTTGTTTTCTGCATTTACGGTCGAGAGTATAAGTGTTTTCTGAGACTGAATAAGTTGCTGATAACTTTTATTGTGCTTATTTTGACTCAATATATCCATTATTTTTCTTTTATAAGTTGGCTGTGCCTAAAACAATCTACAGTATGATCATTGACCATTCCTACGGCTTGCATATAAGCATAACAAATTGTAGGGCCAACAAACTTAAACCCTTTTTGCTTTAGACTCTTACTCATTTGTTCTGATTCTATTGTAGAAACGGGGATTTGACTTGCATGTTGCCAATGATTTTGAATCATTTTCCCATGTACAAATTGCCATATATATTGCTTAAAACCACCTTCTTGCTGCTGAATTTCTAAAAAAGCTTGCGCATTACTTATAGCCGCCTTAATTTTCAGCTTGTTACGCACAATCCCCTGGTTATTTAATAACTGTTCAATTTTATAGGTTTGATAAAGTGCTATTTTTGCAGCATCAAAATAATCAAATGCTAGCCTATAGTTTTGTCTTTTATTTAAGATAGTTGCCCAGCTTAACCCAGCTTGAGCCCCTTCTAAAATCAAAAACTCAAATAATAAACGGTCATCATAAATAGCAACTCCCCATTCATTATCGTGATATTGTTCTTCTGATTTTGATGCAAGTGCCCACTGACATTTTTGCATTGCTACTCTTTTTTCATCATGCTTTTTAAATCTGCAAAGGGATTAAATGTTGCATCAGCACCGTGGTCTTCAGCCTTAGAGGCAACATCAGTCCCATAACGGACTTGCTCTTCAAACCTAGAATGCTCATTATCATGGCAATAAAGGCAGAGTAACTCCCAATTACTACCGTCTTCGGGGTTATCATCATGATTATGATTTCTATGATGCACTGTTAATTCAGTTAAATTTGCATGGGTAAACTCACGCGCGCAACGGCCACAAACCCAAGGATAAAGCTTTAGCGCTTTTTCTCGATAGTTTTTCTCACGCCCCTCTTTATATTTTCGTGCTTGGGCAATAATATCATCTGCTGTTTGTGCTTTAGTCATTTTAATTCTATTACGTTTTTTCTATATAAGTTTTATAATCGGCCTGTGAACGGCGAATTACCTCAAGCGCCTCTTCTCGCCCATAGACATCAGTAATTTGACAGACACTCTTCTCTCCTGGCAAATTTTTATAGGTTAAAAAATAGTGTTTTAAGCGATTAATATATGATTTAGGACAATCTGACACATCACTCCATTGCATATAAAATTCATCCCCTTTCATCACCGCAATAATTTTATCATCTGCTTCACCGTGGTCAATCATCCTGAAACCACCAATAGGAATTGCAGGTAAAATAATATTCCCATGGGTCACACTACGCTCACTTAAAACGCAAATATCCAGTGGGTCTCCATCTCCTTTTATAACCTCCGCACCATGGGCATTATCTCTGGAAAATTCTGCCACTTTTTCAGCACAATACGTTTGTGGAATAAAGCCATAAAGAGTAGGAATTGCATTTGAGAATTTTTGTGGCCTATCCACTTTTAAATAGCCCGTTTCTTTATCAATTTCATATTTGACAGTATCAGTAGGTACGATTTCTATAAATGCAGTCACTACTTCTGGAGACTTTTCTCCGGCACTAATGCCGTGCCAAGGGTGTGCTTTGTATTGTTTATTCATCTTCTATTATCTAACAATGTAGTGAAATTTTTTTGTTCCTAAGTCCCATTCGTCAATTTATATCATCTGTTCATAACTCTCCTTCTAGGGCAAAAAATTGTGCCCATTACAAACGTGATGCGCTTCCTTCCTCAGCGCATCCTACATCAACGTAATTTAATGCTACCCACCGGTTGCACTCATATGCCTTAAAATAATAGGCTGTTCTGTTAAGTCAAACTCATGTTGTTCAGGCTTAATTTTCATTGCCTCAATAATCGTTTGTTTAAGTTTATCCATATTACTAGGGTTAGCTCTAATCACTTTTTTCAAATCAACTGAATGCTCATTGCCCAAACAGAGCAATAGCCGCCCTTCCACAGTTAATCTAACTCTATTACAGGTGCTACAAAAATTAGCACTATGAGGAGAGATAAATCCCACTCTAGTGTCAGTTCCTATCACCTTAAAATACACAGAAGGGCCGCCAGTATTATCGGCTACTGCCTGTAATTTAAACACCTGCTCCAAATCAGCTTTAATCGAATCACTTGAATAATAAACTTCTACACGATCATGACTATTTATAAGGCCTAAAGGCATTTCTTCAATAAAACTAATATCAATTCCACTATTAATCGCAAATTGTACTAGATCAATTACTTCTAAATGATTACGATTTTTTAAAATAACTGAATTAATTTTTAAACGTTTAAAACCCGCTTTTTTTGCGGCAAAAATACCTCTCAAGACCTGTTTCAAATCACCCGTCCGAGTAATTTCCCTAAATTTAGCGGCATCTAATGTATCCAGACTAATATTAATTCTTTTAACCCCAGCTTGTTTTATAGCCTCGGCCATTTCTTCCAATTTTGAGCCATTGCTTGAAAGAACCAACTCATTAAGGGAATCAATTTTTCCAAGTGTTTCCAATAACGCTAATACACCACGACGAACAAGAGGTTCCCCACCTGTTATTCGAATTTTAGTGACCCCTAACTCGGCAAAAGCTTGAGCAATATAATTAATTTCTTCTAGTGTTAAAATCTGCGCGCGCGGTAAAAAAGTCATTTCTTCTGACATGCAATACACGCACCGAAAATCACAACGATCGGTGATAGATATTCTTAGATAGTCTACCGTTCTACCAAAACGGTCAACTAAAACAGGGCTTACTGGGGATATACTCATATATACGACTAAAACTAAACTATTTGCTTGATTTTACCATTAATTGAACAATCATTCTCGCATCTGGTCGTAGGTAAAGCTAAAATAGAGAAATTTAGCCCTCTTCTAACCAAATATCTCAAATGAAATTTAGACTTATTCTGCTTAGCTTTGCCTTATTATTTTCATTCCCAAGCTTTTCTGCTGAAAAACCTACACTTCGTATTGCAGTTTTGGCATTTGGTACGGTTAATTGGGAATTATCTACGCTACAAAACCAAAAGTTATTAACGCATGCAGACTTCCAACTAAAAATACACCCTTTAGCCAACCCCCAGGCAGGAAAAATTGCCTTACAATCAGGTACTGTTGATATGATAGTGTCTGACTGGATATGGGTTTCTCGAATGCGCTCTTCAGGTTCAGATTTTACCTTTTATCCCTATTCCACAACCTCAGGTGCATTAATAGTCCCTGAGAATTCAAATATTAAATCAGTTGCTGATTTAGCGGATAAAAAATTAGGTATTGCCGGAGGAGAATTAGATAAAAACTGGTTATTACTACAATCCTTAGCTCTGCAACAGAATCAGTTAGACTTAAATACCTCTGTAGAAAAAGTATTTGCTGCACCTCCTTTATTAAATCAACAATTAGCCCATCATCGTGTTGACGCTATTATTAATTATTGGCACTTTGCTGCCAGATTAGAAGCCAAAGGCTATAGACAGTTACTTAATGGTAAAGATATTTTGCACCAATTAGGAATACAAGCGGATGTCCCCACCTTAGGCTATGTCTTTAATCGTACTTGGGGAGTTAAAAACCCTAAAATGATTAAGCAGTTTTTAACGGCCACTCAACAAGCCAAAAATCAGTTATGTGAATCAAATAAAGTGTGGCAAAAAATCATTCCTCTCACCAAAGCTAAAGATATTACTACTCAAAATAAACTGCGTGAACGCTATTGTGCCGGTCGAATTAAACAATGGGGTGAAGCTGAGCAACAAGCCGCTGCAAAAATATATCTGCTATTACGCAAGCTCAGTAATAACAAATTAACCGGCAATGCTGAAACCATACAGCCAGGTACTTTCTGGAATATTAAATAAATCAAAGTGACAATGCTTTTAGCAAACAAAACTATCTCTATTCTATCTTTTTTATTGCTTATTGCAATATGGCAAGGATTAGCTGTTTATATTAATGATAATACCTTGCCAACACCTGCAATCGTTATACAGGTACTTGGACAAGAAATTAAATCAGGACAACTTCCTCACCATTTAGGTATTACCTTATTACGTTTAATTATCAGCTTTTCTATCTCCATGTTTTTAGGCTGTGCAATAGGTATCCTATTAGGTATCAATAAAAAAATAGATGCTTTTTTTGATAACTGGCTGGTAATTTTTTTAAATATCCCCGCCTTAGTGACGATTATCTTATGCTATGTCTGGTTTGGTTTAACTGAGTTTTCAGCTATTTTAGCCGTTGTTATTAATAAATTACCTAATGTTATTGTCACCATTAGAGAAGGGACTAAAGCACTGGATAAAGATTTATTAGAAATGGCTTACTGTTATAAGTTTGGCAGAAAAAAAACATTTTTACATGTTATTTGGCCCCAGTTACACCCTTTTGTAATGGCAGCCACTCGCTCAGGATTAGCTTTAATCTGGAAAATTATTTTAGTGGTAGAACTGTTAGGGCGTAGTGATGGCATGGGTTACCAAATTAATTTGTTTTTTCAACTTTTCGATGTTGCTAGCATTTTAGCCTATACTATAGCCTTTATTGCCGTTATCCAATCTATTGAGCTTTTGATATTAAAACCCTTGGATAAAAAAGCGTTGCGGTGGAAACGATGAGCGATATTTATATAGATATTAAAAGTAAAACCTATACGACTGCAGATTCTCAACAGCATACCGCCATTGCAGATTTAAAATTAACTTTACCAGAAAATCAATTTATTTGTTTAGTTGGCCCATCAGGATGTGGAAAAACCACATTACTCAATATTATGGCCAATCTGGATACTCAATATGAAGGTGAAATAAGTTCCGGCCAAAATCATATTAAACCAAGTATTGCCTATATCTTTCAAAACCCACGCCTACTCCCTTGGCGTACGGTCAGAGAAAATATTGAACTGGCATTAGACAAGCCTCAGCCAGATATTATTGATACCTTGCTTGAAACCATGCAACTTACGCATATTCAACATAAATACCCTGAACATTTATCACTCGGCATGAGTCGCCGAATAGCTATTATTAGGGCTTTTGCTACTAATCCAGATATTCTACTTATGGATGAGCCTTTTGTTTCATTAGATACGCCAACAGCTCGCCAAGTCAGAAGTTTACTCATTAACTTATGGCAAATACGCCCACATACTATTTTATTTGTTACCCATAACCTTAGAGAAGCTATCGCCCTAGCTGACCGTTTAGTCTTTCTTTCAGCCTCCCCCATGACGGTTGTTAGTGAAGTCGAAGTGTCTATTCCAAGAAAAGAAAGAAATAAGGAAGCATTAATTGAAAGTTTTAGGCAACAGTTATTAGATAAACATACAATAATTAAAGACCTTATTTAACAACAAAGGCAAGCTTGGATTTATTGCAGGCTACTTTTTAGCATAGCCTGCAAATAAACAAAACTAATCCGCTCCTGCTCCAGTCTAAGCAAGTTATTTTGCAGTTTCTGATACAGGCTGTTTTCTTCAGAAGTTAAATAACTAAGGGCTTTCTGCTCTGATTTTTCTATCTCTTCATAAACAGTCAAATCAATAAATTTATCTAAGGTTTGTTGGTCCATTAACATGGATTTTACCTGCGGATAATAATGTCGTAAACGAGATAGAATAGCAAAGCCATGGGTATCTATATCGCCCCAGTAGTATAAATCCTTATTGACTAAACACTGAGCACCGGCTAATAAGTTAACCGCATACCCTAAACCAAAAATAACAATCGCATTAGGGTAGTCTGGAAAAGCTAGGCCATTAATTTTATTTTCTGCAATAAAAACTGTTTTTACCGCAATATTTAATTGTGTAAATTCATCAACAGTCAGAGTTAAATCTGTTAAACCATAGAGTGCAAGACAACTATCTAAAATGCGTAAGCGAATTAAAGGTGGGTCATACCGTAAACCATAACGACGCTCAAAACCATGGTTACTTAGCCCTACTATTTCATTATTATAGTCTGTTAGTGTTAAAACTTGAGAAAGTAACTCCGTTAAAATACCTTTATGCTTTTCAATAAACTTACTATCCACACCTGTAATATCTAATTGTCGAATATAGCAAGCAGGTCGAGGATGGTGCTTAAAATAACTGCAAATATTAAGTAGGTGGTGCCAGTTCTCAGCATATTTCATCATCTTAAAAGGAAATTGAACAAGCCAGTCTTTTAATAAATCCTCTTGTTCCAGTGTTTGCTGTGTCAGTGTTTTAAACTGGTTTAACTCTGCTGACTTAGATAGGTAGTTTAAGAAAATAGTTTCTGTATTAAAAACAATCGTCGCCGGAATTTTTTGTTCGCCTAGTTGACGGTGAGCAATCACTTTGTCGATAATTGAATAGCCGTGTTTTTTACTGTCCTGACGCAAACTATAAATAGCATCCTGTACTTCTTTAAAATGAGCTAATAAGTATTTAGCCGAAATATTCTTTAAGGGGATTTCTAAAGGGAATAGTTCTGTTTGTTGTATAAATGCCCTGTGAAAATCACCTCGTTGCCATTGTTTTAAGCAACGCTGTTTTAGGGATTTTGGTGTTATGAATTGTTTCAAAGGGGTTAAATTATTTCTTTACAATTTTAAGGGGCTTCAAATATGCATTCCCACGGAGACCGTCACTGCTATTAAATAAAGGAAAAAAGGTAGGATGAGCTGACGAAAGGAAGCGCATCAATATGTTGAAGTGGATGTTCTCGATCAATAAGATACATTCTAATAATAATCCCATAAAAACGACATATTTCTGGCATAAATTAATATCTTTATTTAGCCTTAGGTATTTTCAACACTGACTATTTTTAACTTAAATATCTTTACTTAAACTCGTCAACTTTTCCTTATGATACGCTTCAATCGTCAAATTGCGTATCATAGAGTTTTTACCGCCTTCGTTATGCACTAAATTAACACTTTTCACATAGTTTTCAATCACATGAATTTTTTGCAATGGCGTAACAATTAATAATTGTAAATTTAGCTTACTAAATAATTTCAGACCATAACGTGCCGAATCATCAGAACCGCGCCCAAACGCTTCATCAATCATCACAAAGCGAAAACTTTTTGAGCGACTTTCCCCCCATTCCAAACCAAATTGATACGCTAAGGCGGAAGCTAAAATAGTGTAAGCCAATTTTTCTTTTTGCCCCCCAGACTTGCCTGCTGAATCTGAATAATATTCTTTTTCCTGATTATCTTCGCGCCAGCGTTCCGAGGCGGAAAATAAGAACCAGTTTCTAACATCAGTCACTTTACGCGTCCATTTTTTATCCACTTCTGTTAGCCCTTCTCTGCCACTAAAACGGTCAATTAGTTTTTTAACTTGATAAAATTTACTTTCATCATATAAGTCATCTTCACCACCTAAGGTATCCGACAAGCAAGCACGTAGATCTTGCTGAAAAGCTCTAATATCAAAATCCTTACTCCGCTCGGAGACTAAGGTAATATAAGTCCCCGTATTGTAATCAATCGCATTAAGGGATAGGTTTATTTTTTCTAACTTCTCTTCTATTTCCTGACGTTCTTTATCCAGATTAGCCTGAAACATGGCGATTTTCTGAATCGTGCCTTCTTTAAGCATTTGATGAAAGCGTTTTTCGTGTCGCGGTAAATCTTCTTGCTCCAGCTTCTCTAACATTTCAGCAAATTCAAAGGCAGAAGCGAGCGATACATCCAGGTCACGACTTTCCAGCGTATATTTAGTTTTATACGCTAACATTTGCGATAAAACTTTATCATTTAAACGCTGTATTTTTTGTGCTTCCGCATTTAATTGGTTTTGTATCCATTTACGCATCACACTACAATGATCACTGGCATTGGCAATGCTTAATGTAACCTCAGGCAAGGCTTTAGGTTGCATCAACTTTAATTTGGGAAAGCTAAACTCTCGCTCCTGACTATCAATTTGACTGACCATCAATTCATTGGCTTGTAGCTGCTGTTTATCACCCTCTATTTGCGCTTCTAATTTACCTCCGTCTTTTGTTAACTCGCTGATTTTTTCTTCCAGCACAATCAGTTGAGCCATACTTTGCTCTAGTTGTTGCTGTAGGTGTTTTAAAATATCAGACTGCTGCTCAATCTGCTTTTTTTCATCCAACAGTTTATCCACCTTTAAACTCACTGTTTTCCAGTCTATATTTTCAAATTGTTCAATATTGAGTAAATCACGGGCTTTATCCCGTTGACTGGTAAGCTGTTTAAATTGTTTATCCAACTCAGCTAATTGAGTAACATACGCTAAACCTTCATTTTGAACCGTTTGCAAGGTTTGCTGTAAAGCGGCAATTTTAGCTTTATTATCCCACCCCAAAATAAATCGTGAACGATCATTAATCGCATGACGGTCATCTTTCTCATGCCGAGATGCACCGCTTTTAATTTGTCCTTGTGGCGTAATAGCTTTTGGCTGATGTCTAAAATCGGCTAAAGAGTCCGCACAATAATAATCAAAACGTTTGGCAATTTCTTTAACCAGCCAATCATAAAACACACTGTCATTTTTAATCCGTATTTTATGAAATAAGGAGTTAGTAACTGGGGTTTCAAAACGTTCTATTTGTCGTGTATCAACTCTAAAATAAACCAACCGCCCTTTTAAATACGTTTGCTCAACATAATGGGCAACTTTTTCATATTGCTGTTCAGAGACTAATAAACTCAAACCAAAGTTATGCATCACTCGTTCAATCGCACCTTCCCAGATTTGCTCTGTTTCATCTACTTTTAATAACTCACCAATAAACGGTAACTCTTCTGCCGGTACTCCAATAGTTTCTGCCATTTGCTGGCGAATACGTAAATTATTTAACGGAATATTACTTTGCCGTTTTTTTAATGAGCTGACTTCCTCTTGTAATTGCTGTTGCTGTTTTTTATGCTCATTAATACTAATCGTGGTATCAATTTTTTGTTTATCAAGCTCTAATTGTTTAGTTTCAATAAGCTGCTGTCTATGTTCTGCTTGCAAGCGGTTATCATGAAAACTATCACTATCCGTTGCTAGGCCTAAATCAAGTTGTTCACAAAAACTCTGATAGCGTACTGCTTGTTGTTTTTTTGACTGTTGAAGTGTTTCTAAACGACTGACCTCAAGGCTAATCTCATCAAGTCGCCTGCCACCATTATCTTCAATACTTTGTTTTATCTGATGTTGATTAATACGCGATTCATTTAATTCAGTATTTTGACGCGCTAAACGTTTTTGCTGTTTTTCTAATTCAGCCTCCCGCTTTTCAATCCGTAGGCTAAGTAACTCAGTTTTATGTTCGGCAAAAAAAGCATCCAGTGCTTCACGGCAACGTATTTTCTCATTATGCTGCTTCTCATTGCTCTGATAAGTGGCATAGTCCGCTAACATAGGCTTTAATAAACTTAACTGATCCTTAGCCTTTAATACTGCTTCATGCGCACGGTTTAGATTATCAAATTCCCGACAAATAGAACTAATTCGTTCTTGTACTGGAGGAGCTTCCAGCATGTGCGTACGCACAAATTCAGTTAGATTACCCACCGCTTTCATAGAAACGGTTTGGTATAATAACTCTAAAGCTTGTTCACTTTGTATGCCTAATCGGCGACGAAATTCGGCTGAGTAGTCTTTAAAAGAATCAAATAACTGTAGATGATTTCTACGCTTTAAACGTTTTTTTAAATCCAGAATATCATGTCCAAACTGAGAAAAATGTTCGGCAATACTTAATGGCTCAGTGCTTAAACAATAAAATCTAGCGGGTTGATTTTGGTCTTCTTTACACCAGAACACTTGAGCAATGGTGACATGCGTGTCATACCCTGGGTTGTAAAAATACCCCAATAAAACACTATAGTTATTGTTATCCCTTAAAGCGACTTGTTTAGCCGATAAATTTTCAGCATCTTTTTCACTTTTATAATGACCGCGCACATAAGAATTTAAATTTCGCTCTTTGCCTTCTGCACCTGCGGCTTTGTTATAAGTGATTTTTTGGCTGGGGACTAATAAGGTGGTTAGCGCGTCCACCACTGTGGATTTACCTGAACCAATATCCCCTGTGAGTAAGGCATTTTCACCCTCAGGTAATATTTTCCAGATATGCTTATCAAAAGTTCCCCAGTTTAATAACTCAAAGCGCTGTAACCTAAAGCCAACTAGCTGATCATCGCTGATAAATTCCATTTCAATCTGTTGATTTTGCATGTTCTTTATAGGTTTCTAATTTTTGGTTAAAATCTGCTGTCCAGTCAGCATCCACTAAAGCAATAATAATGCGCTGAATTTCCAGGTTTTCATTATCATTTTTTAACTTGCGTAAAAACCCCAGTTCAATCACTTTATTAATCGTAGCATTAATGGATGCGGCAATTTGCGCTTCATTACTTTTCTCTGGCATAAACACTTGCATGGTATTAAGCAATTCATCTCGCGACACAATCACGCGCATTTCTGCTCCCGAACTATCCGCCTCAGCCATTTTTTTACGTAATAACACACAAAGTAAACTAATCGGGTAACTGAGCGGTCTACGCACAATTAATCGAGGTAAAGGCTCTTTTTCATCTTCATCAGGAATAATCTGAGTCAACCAGGCATAGCCTTCT
>JAJRUF010000099.1 GCA_024277935.1 Gammaproteobacteria bacterium | reverse complement strand
TGATGGAGGCGATTGATGTAATGAAGTAAGGTTTTGTTATAAATACGAGAAAATTAAGCCATATTGAAGGCTGAAATGGGGTGGACATTTCAGTCAAAATAGGACGAAACCACCTCCCTAATATAGAGCGGAACGTAACACAAGCAACAAATTGTTTGCTCCAGAAGTTTCAAGCGTAGGCTGAGCGACTATACAGAATTAGCGGAAGCCTTAGCTAGTTTTTGCAGTCGTGCTGCCGAGAAGCTTAGAAACCAAAACTCTGTTGCAGGATCAATTAGTGTCTCAATCAAAACCAACCCACACAATCTTAATGAGCCGCAATATCAACGTTCTATTAATATCCAATTACAGCAATCAACCAGTGATACCAGACAAATAACCAGCATTGCCAAACGCTTACTGAAAGATATTTTTAAACACGGCTACCCGTATCAAAAGTGTGCTGTGCAATTAGGTCATATTCAAGATGCATTAGTCCCCAGTCAGGTTGACCTGTTTGATTTTACAGACCAAAATAAAAATACTGAACTGATGTCCACGATAGATAAAATCAACAATCGATTTCCTAAAGGGATTACATTAAGCGCGACAGGAATCAATACCACTTGGCAAACACCTGTTGAGTATTTGTCACCGCACTATACGACTAACTGGAATGAGCTTGCTGTTGTAAAATGCCGATGACCAATCCTATTTATACAACTAGAGTTCTCAAAGGTTATGAGTCGAGGTGACAGAGGGTTTCAGATCAAAATGCCTGATCAGATCGAGACGAAGGCTTAATTTTTCCAACCAAGTTCCAAGGTAAAAATTGATCCAATGCCTCTGATTCATAATGCCTACCCAGCCTAGGTAACTCAGTCAGTAAATACTTGAGGTAATCAAAAGGCTCCAGATTATTGGCTACCGCTGTTTGCACTAGGCTGTAAAGTAGTGCACTGGCATTGGCACCACGAGGAGTCTGGTTAAATAGCCAATTTTTACGGCCAATCACAAACGGTTTGATATGGCGTTCAGCCGCATTATTATCAATCTGTATGTTTCCGTCCTCAATATATCGAGTCAGGCTATCCCATTGGTTAATCGTATAGCGAATGGCTTTACCTATGACGCTGTCCTTTGCGGTCTTGGTAAGGTTATCATCACACCACTGCTTTAACTCTTCCAGTCCCCCTGTGTCAGAATAGTTGACGCTTATTTTAGTTTGAAGTAATTCAGTAGCTGTTCCTTCCTTATCAAAACCAATATCACCCAATTTTTCAATTGAAATATGATATTGCTCAGGATCATCAACTTCAGGAAGTTTTTTTAAAGCTAAATACAAACCATATCTAACTTGATATAAATAACCAAGCAAAGATGCTGATGCATCAAATTGCGATTTTTTCGCCATTGCTATACTCCATGAATATTGTTATCTACTACTCACAACCAAATAGCTTCTTGCTCTAACGTTCTTCCATAAAATTGAGACAACTGAGCTAATTTTTCAAAATTATCATTAGACCCTTTTACTGACTCCAACTGTTGGATTGCATTCTCAAATTGAATTCGTGTTTTTTGCCAGACCTCTGCATTACCAAATTTTTCTAGCTTATACTCCCAATCTGGCATCCAATAAAACCGTAATGCAGAGTCAGCGTGAAGAGAATTTAACAGCCTAGTATAATTTGACAACCCCACACCATCATAATCAGGAAATAAAACAATTTCTGGGCTGCGTTTTCGTTCTGCTAGCCATTTAAGAAGTACATTGGGTAATTGTCCAGAATAGTAAATCAAACAACCGTCAAACTCATCAGGTAACCAATCATTTTGGTCAAATAAAGCCTGGTTTTCTATAAACCATATTGGAGTATTTGTCTGCCAGCACTGGTCACTGGTAATACATAAGGCGGCAAGGCCAAAATTCTCAGTTTGCTTTGCAGGATGCATAGTATTGGTTCTATCTTGCCAAACAACCGAATCATCCCATGCCTTTATCAATAAATAACAAGAATCATGCGTACTTTGTCCTTTTTTACTATCGCTATCTAAAGCAATATTCCTGCTTCGCGTTGGTATTGTAGAATCTAATTGTGTTTCTAAAAATGGTTGCCTAACATCAATATACTTAACAATGCTCTCTCTATTAAGAATTTGATATTGTGTGCTACGGCCTATTTTAGTAATTGTAATAAGTCGCGTAGTACGTGAGAAATCTTCTAGCTCCTGTTTTTGCTTTTTAGTAAAAGCAGAAGCATTTAAATTACCTCCCTCACTGTCTAACAAGCGATTTAAAGAAGCAATTAATGTGCTCATCATCTATCCAAGCTGTTATTCATCAATAGGTTCCAGAATTTGCCAATTAAACTGGTTAATGTAATTTACGCCATTTTTAGTACCAATAGGCACACAATAACGCGCAGTTATTTGAGGTTCGGGGGATGCAAAAATAAGTGTAAAGCCAAATTCTGAGGCTGTTTTGATTAAATTGCGTTGATTTTTTTGATCAAGAGATGCGGCCTCATCTAAGTAACACAAGGTTTTTACAGCCTTCTTAGGGTTCTGCATTTGATTTAACATGGCCAAGCCTGTAATCAACTTTGCCATGAGTACAGTTCCATTTGAAGCTGCACTATCAATATTTTCAAACTCTGCTGGTTTTTGATTCTCTTTGGCTATCTTAAAAACCAATCTAAACAAATGTTCAACTTTAATACTGCCACGCGCTTCACCTTCTCGAATAAGTATATCTTTGGCTTTATTTAGAGCTTTATCATCCAGTACGGTGTTGTGATCAAACAAATCAAAAGAATTCCCAGAATCAACTTGTTCCGAGGTTGAAATTAGCGTTTTTATAGCACCCACTAAAGACTCTTCTTCTCTAGGTTCTATTCTAAAGATTTTAAGGTCAGATAATTGCCGATGATTAATTTTGTTATTAAATTCATTCATGCGCATTTTTAACGTCTCAAGACTATCGCGCAGTCCTCTTAATATTGCAGCAACCTGGACTACGGCTGACCTAGACTTACGTTCGATAGCTTCTTTTTCCAATGCTAACTGGGCAGTAAAGGCAAATAGTGATTCAAGCTCTTTTTCAGCACTTTCCTCATATTGAAATTTACTAAGATCATCATGATGTAAAGTATCTAACTTATTTTTCAGCCTATCATCAAGCTGCTTTAACTTCTGACAATCCCCGTTGTAGCTCTCAATTTGATCGGCTAATTCAGTCATTTTAAGACTACCAACTTCCATATAAGGTAAACAGGGTAACTGTTCTAAATAACTAAACTGCGGCTGATGATCTTGACGTTGATTGCGTGATTGATTAATTCGTCGATGCTGAGCCTCTATTGCCCCTCGTTTCTCCTCGTTTTGCTTTAAAGATTCAGCGATCAACCCCTTACTTTCATCTAACTTCTTTTCTTCAATCCCTAAGACCTCTAGCGATTCCCTTAACTTAACAATATCACTTTGTCTTATTTGAGTATTTTCCCGTAATTCCAACAAGGATTTAAAGTCAGTAATATCTTTGTTCAATTGAGCAATCTTTTGCTCCAATCGTTTTTGTTTTTGAGTTTCTTCAGACAACGCTTCAGCTGTTTTTAATAACTTATGCAGTTCCTTTTGCTGCCCCTGACAATCCTTTATATCTTCTTCCAGTTCATTAGCTGTTTTAATCACTAGATTTGGCTCTAAAGCGCTAACATCGATTGATAAACCAGGAAGTATCAATTGATTATTACAAATACTCTTTTCTATCTGCGCTACAAAATCTTTAAATGCCAGTTCATTATCAAGACTTGAAGCTGATAAACT
The DNA here is from genome assembly GCA_024277935.1 of Gammaproteobacteria bacterium. Taxonomy (GTDB): domain Bacteria; phylum Pseudomonadota; class Gammaproteobacteria; order Methylococcales; family Methylomonadaceae; genus QPIN01. The sequence continues at coordinate 6,416 of JAJRUF010000099.1, read as the reverse complement.
CAAAACAGGTCTTGCTAATAAACGCTTTACTACTTCAAAACTATCACTTGGTAGGAGTTCCTGCAAGCGTAAATATAAGTTGTCACCAAGGTTTTCCAGTTGCTGGTTTAGATCAATAAGCTCCCTCTCTATTTTTTTAATATCCTTTTTAATAACGGATGGAGATTGCCTTGCTTCAACATTTTTAATCAACCTGACCAATTCATCCCTTTCATCTTGCTGCTGTTGACGCTGAGACTCTAATTGTGCTAAATCAGTGACAAATTGAAACTGAATGGATAGATCTTCACATTTTTTCTCTTGTTTTTGAAACTCTTTAAGTGAATGTTGAGTGGTTGCCTGGTCCTTATAAATCTCTTTTTGACGTTCAGCTAACACCAAACCATCATTTTCCAACTGTTGGTGAACCAGTGTTAATTCACCCAACTCTTTTTTGTGGTAGGCTTCCCACTCATTCAACCCTTTTTCAATCAAAGGTTTCCAATGAATGATTTTGCCGCGTAAAGCTTTCCTTTCTTGCTGGCTAAGCTCCATTGTTTCAATTAAAACTTTATTACGAAATACCGCATCATACTGCGCTTTATCACGATTAACATCAGCAAATGATTTATCCCACTCACTCTTAAAATCGACACCACGATCATTCAAATCATTTTTAAATATTTCCAACAAATATTTTTTAACTTCTCGGGTATCCAAGCGATCTAGCCGCAAAGTCCTCGTTAAAATACGTTGATAAGTGGCAGCATGTGAAATGTACTCTAAAGGAAAAATTGTTAAATCAGGTGCACCAGACTGTTGTTTTTGTCGATTACCATACAATAAAGCGCGTAAATCAGTTTGTTGATAAATGTTAGCCAGCTTATCCCGTCCAATCAAATGACTAATAAGTTTGGGTTGAGACACCAAGCTTCCATCATCTAAACGATAATCACCAACATCTAAACTACCTGAATAAGCAAAATATTCATAATCATGGCTTAGCCCTTTTCCCACACAACCTATGACAACAGAACCAGTGGGCAATAAAACTTCCAATAAAATATAAGCACAATTATTGGGAAAATAAAAACGACGAGAGATCTCCAGACTATGCGATCCAAAATCCATATTTCTCTGGTCTAGAATCAACAAGAACTGTAAAGCATTAATAAGACTTGTTTTCCCTGTATTATTAGGTGCAACAATAGATACCGAATCATCCAGGGGTAACTCTGCACGACTATATCCAGCACTATTTAATAACACCAGTTTCTGAAATCCGTATTGCGCTAAACTCAAAGCACTTCCTCCTTACTTTCTGTTTCATCAGGTATTTCAGGTTGTGCTAACTCTTCAAATAAATCTAGGTATCTATGTACAGCTGGCAATAAAGCATAAACACCTGAATCATTTTCGATAAATCCAATACGAATTGCACTGTCAAAGGTGTCTTTAATTGCAGAAACATCATTTAACTCTTCAGCTTCTAAAATAGTTTTATAATTTTGCCAAATATTTGTGATCAACTCATCATCAATACGCCATTGTTGAAACTGAAATAAATTAATGCCACGATCAGCCTGAAATTCAAAAAGCAGCATTAATAACAAAGCTAATCGACGCGTTAGCTTGCCAGTATTACTCGTTCCCTGGTCAGTTTTAAAATAAGCAAATCCCCTACCATCTAGAACCAATGTGTAACCCAATGCCGTATAAATTGATTGATAAGCCTCTTGGTTATTTTCCAATTCAACCCAGAGCTCGGTATCCTTTAGTCGATTTAAATGCGTACCTGAATTAAATTGTTTAAACAACTCATCAAGACTAGAAAGCGTTGAAAGATCAATCATGAGAAATATCCATAGTGTGGCTGTGTAAGCGAACTGCAACGTGTTTTAAAGCAATACGTGTTTCCGCCTTATTAGGTTCTGCGACAATATCGGGTAACCTAATAAGCTTATGATACAACTTCAACAAGGTAGAATCTTGATAGTCACCAAAATGAAGCGTTAACCACTGCATTAAACTCGAGATGGGTAAATCAGCATATAACCGGTGCAATATTTCTTCTTCGTTTACTCGCTCGAAATTAACTTTGTTCTCTTCAGGTGAATGTTCAGGAAAAGCAATGGCGGATGGCTGATAATCTCTCGCCTGCTCCATCATTGTCAGCAATTCTGGTCCTACAGAAATAACAACTGTTCTTTCTTTACGCCAAAGCGGTAGTGATGCTTTAGGAAAGGTTTTACGCATACCTTTTTTTCTGACTTCGCCCAATAGCAAGCTAATAGCAGAACTTAAGTGATTATGTTGACGTATTTCTTCACGCAGAGGCATCAGAGTATTAGTGCATTGTTTCAATACCTCACGTCCTAACTGGCGTAAATCTTTAATTCGAAAACTAACTTGCCTCAATAATAATTGATGGCTATATAAACCTCCTTGAGTCATTAATTGCTGAACCAAAGATTCAAGTGTACGCTCTGCTTCTTCTAATAAAGGATAAAAGCTCCCACCCGCACCTGTATCCATCAATTCAGTCATAGGCAATACATAACGGTCATAAGCATCAAGTACTTCTCGATAACGTCGTTCCAGTGGCATTGCATTGTCAGTTGCTTTTGCTCTTTCTGCTATATCCGCAATAGCATGACTATCTTGGTCAAGCTGTTGCATAATTTGTCTTAATTGATTATCAATTCGAACTGCACCTCTTTGCATTGCAGCCATATCACTACTTTGCATGGCCTGATGTAATTGATCCAGTCCTGTTTTAATATCTGTAATCCGTGCTTTTAAAACCTCTGACAAGCCCAGCTCATGTTCATGTAATAAGTTACCTACAAACTGCCTGACATTATCATTCAGCTGAAAACTATTACTACGTGCTAACTCTGTCAGCAACTCAGAATTAACCATATTTTGTAAGCGTTCTACCTGTTGTTCACTGGTTTCATGCATATAGACTTTTGCCAACAACATTATTAAATCGTCACGTTCAAAAGCGATGCTGTCTCGTCCATGTGCAACAAGCTGTTCAATTGCATCCCAATGCTTATCAAGCGCTCTTACTAAACTGCGAGGATTAATCATTTATTAATATGGCAATATTATGAGAATCAATCATACTGTTTCTTGAAAACGAAATCGATTTAAATAATCCGTTATTTTAAGGTTCTCCTTCACCTCATCATGAGGAACTAATAAATAAACCCATTCCTTACCCCCATTAGCCAATAAATGAGTACTGGCATTTTCACACCACTTAATCGCTGCATTGGCTTTGGTTAAAACTTTGGTATCTTTCATCTCTTTTTGAGCCTTAGTTTCAACCATCAAAACGCAATCTTCAGTTTCTGCAATAAAGTCAGGGACATATTCAGGATGCTCAGTACCATCCTGATAATAAATTTTAAATTGTCCTTTGGCGGGTTTAAACCATTTTTGCGCATCACGTTCAAGGATAACCGAAAAACGACGCTCAGTATCAGAATCAAACTTTTGTAATGAGTATAAACACTTGTATTTAACAATAGAAAATCACATGGATTATTCGCTAATGTTGCTTTGATAGATTGATTTACGTTTGATCTTGTACCAAGGTAATAACGAATATTTTTCTCATATAATTCTTTACCATACTGTTTATGTAGAGACGCTAAATCTTCCAGTTTAGCAACACCATAATAAGCCTCCCTTGGCTCACTAATTTTTTGATATTTTTGCAATTTAATTTTAGTATTTACAGGTTGATACGCCTGTTCTATTCGTAGAGCTGTAACAACATCTTCCGCTGTAAAATGAGATATATCCTCATTAAAACGTTCCTCTTGAAGATCCTCATCTGAAATTAAACGTTTTATTACTGTGATTGCAGTGTCTGATATACCATCCCCAGTATATGCAACAACTAACACAATATGACTACATGTATCTAATGCTAATTCGATTTCTGACGTTCTATTTTTTACATTCGCATTAAATTCAGAAAACTGCTGTTTTATCAACAATCGAATACCATCAACAAAAGCCTGAGCATCCGCTTGTTTAAATGATTCAGTTACTTTTAGTTTTGATTGGACTAAGTAAAGTATTTCAGTTGATTCATCATAATAAATTGCATCAATCCCATTATCTTTAAAATCATCAACGACTGCTTGAGCGGCTTCCCGAGCAGAAATACCTAATTTGGATTGAAGTACAAAAGCGCTGAATGCCCGAGATATTTGTTTGTTTTTATTTTGCTCAGGTGTCTGGTTTTCCAGCAATTCCGGCAAGTCAGGAACATACCGAGTCTTTAGTATTCCCTTTAATGCCCCCATAAATTCATTAGTTATAGCATTCATTTTGTACAATCCCTGTTAATATTAAATGTTGTTTCATTATATTCGACATGATTTAAGTTCTTTAACCATTACAATTACAGAGTAAGTTACACCTTGACTTTAGGAGCTTAACAATTCATAATTTTAATCAAGGACTGGGGATTCTCGGTCGGCATTGAGCCTCAGTGGAAGCACTGGGGCTTTTTGCTTTCTAAGGAAAACACTTTAGTCCTCGCCCATTCCATTTATTGCCCCATTTCCATTACAGTAAAATTTACTACGTAATATCTCATAAGCTCTGTTTTCCTGTTCTGGTCTAAGAATATGTACTCCAACTGGCCGTGCAATTAAGTCAGCAAATTGTAGTCCGGTTGAATTACTTTTTTTATCAGCAAATATTATTTCAAAGGGTAATTTATGCTGATGGTAATTAGCGCCATCGCAAATACGACGAAACTCAAGTTCTAATTCGTTATCTTCTACCTTGCCCCGTTTCTCAACAACTATATGTGTAATAGTTTGATGAGCAGCCTTCCCTCTTAAGAAGTTGAAAACACGCTCTAGCCCAAAGCTCAAGGCAACGTGATAAGGGTTGTCTGGCTCATGATAACGTTTTCGTAATTCTTCTTTTTTAATCACTGTACTGATTAAAGTAAAGTGACTTGTCTGGATAATATCCGTCAATTCATTCAAGAAATCAGATTTCATAACCTTGGTTTTTAAAAAGGAAAAGTCCCCCCGATCTCTACGTATATCTGTTTCATGCAAATGGCTTGATCATGACCAAAATGATTAAACTTGAATTCTTGTATTGCGGGTACTGTTTGTTGCCAATAATCAGTTTTCTTAAAGATACAAAACGCCAGTACAAACACAGGATAGTTAGGATCTATGGTATTTAATCCATGATCGCCGCTTTCATCAACATAAACGATATAATCCGAGAACTCTGAAATCATCCGCAAAGACTCCATCGAATAGTAAATAAATCCTCAATCTGTATTGTCTGATTAAGTTTGCTTTCTAGTTGTCCGATTAAACCTTCTCTACGTTCATCCACTTTATCTTGTCGATCAAATAACTCTTTTCGCTGTTTATTACGATGCCGCTCTAAATCGCGCTGTTGTTTTTGCAAACTCAATTTTTCTTCAAGTGTTGGTACAATTTTAGAATGGCGACGTACTTCTTTAATTTCTTTATCCGTTTCTTTAATGCTTTGTTCCAAGCTAAATTTTAAATCATCCGCCCAGTGATCAAGTTTGCTCACTTCTTCTTCAAAAAAAATAAGGTTACGATTATTAACCATTTGGGTTAATTCATACTGTGCTGTTATTAATGATTGTTCGATTAATGTACTACCCTCTACACTCTCTTGCTGACATGACCTTGTTGGTAATTGCATAAGTTTTTGTGTTGTTTCAGCAGGAAGATTCTCTCCCTTATTCGTTTGTGCTGCAAATATCAGGTGATCATCGGTACGCTCCAGTGCTTTTATACTATAGCGTTGGAGTTTTAATATGCCTGTTTGTCCTATAAGGTTTTCCAATATGGTTATTTTTGCGCCATGTGCGGTATAGTCAAAAATAAGGTGTGCCCCTGGTGTCAGTTGTTTTTTTGCAGTGTCTAACACCCATTCCCCTAGTGGATGAGTTAAACGATAAGTCTGTGCATTAAGTATTTCAGCTTGATTATTATGTCCCTTTCTAATGAGCTGATATTGCCCTACTGGGACATCTTTAATACCACCATCCCTTAGATGAAAACTGTGATTACTGTTATCAAAATTCGCTTTTTCAACTAATTGATGCTGAGTTACCGCCCAAAACCATCGACTAATTTTATCTAACCTTCGCTCAGCTTGATCTAGCTGTACCTTCAGTAGTTCATGAATATCTTCATCAAAGTTATCAAGCAATAACTGTTTCGTTTGTTTAAGCTTATCACTGATGTCTGTTTCCAACTCTACTGTTGTATAGTTTCACCACGTTATACCAGATTTTTAAAAAAATAAAGGACAGCCCTGATAACATATTAAAACTTTCACCACAAAGGAGTTAATATGTCCCAAGGCTATCACACGAATGCAAAAACTAATATGCATTCAAGAGA
>JAJRUF010000098.1 GCA_024277935.1 Gammaproteobacteria bacterium | reverse complement strand
TTGCTTTTAAAATAGTCCCTAAATCTTGTCTTAATAAATGAGTAATATTGCGATAAGCAATGAAAAAAGAGATTCCAATAATTAGAACAGGAACAAAAATAATTGCTGCAATAGCAGAGATAGAGAAAATACTGCTGGTATTTTTAGGTGCATAATAAAGACTCCAAGAAGTATTTGGTATTTTAATCTGCTTATCTAGCAGCACATCTTCTGTTACAGCTGGTGTTTTGGCTAGAGAGGCTTTTTGTTGTTTTAGCTCAATAATACTATTATCTAAATGAGCTGAGTTTAGAATACTCTGAAGAAAATTATACTTAAGACTGGCAAGAATAACACCAACAGACATATTATCTTTAATAATAGCGGCTGTAATGGCTAAATGCCTGTTTTCACCCCCACCCTGAATGACTGCAAGCTGTTTTTTAGAGAGCGTTTCCTGAACCATAATAAGGTCAGCATTTCCCATATGAGGAATACTTGACTCATCTAGTTCTGTTACATTGGTAGGCAATATTCTGATTTTTAGAGCACTTGGCATAAATTGCTCAAGTCTTTTTGCCACCTCTGCCCTTTGGCGAGGATTACCCATATCAGCAACTTCAATAACCTCTGCGGAGGTAGCCATTTTTGAAACAATCGCTTGTAAAGCATTTACTTGCGTGGATATACTTAAAGTAAGACCTTCGGCTAATGCTTTAGTGGCTTGCTGTTGCGCTTCTTTAATGTCAGACTGGGAAACCCAGTACATCCCTCCTCCAGCAACTAGAGTCATCATTATAGCAACAGCAGATAAAATACTAAAAATGCGCTTCATTCTAATCCTTGGTTAATATATTAGTGACGTCCGGTATGACCAAAACCACCATCCCCTCGGTGACTATTATCAAATTCAGTGACGCGTTCAAATTCAGCTTGAATTACGGGAACAAAGACCATTTGCGCAATACGCTCACCTATTTCAATGGTAAAAGCCGTTTCTCCTCGGTTCCAGCAAGAAACAAAAACCTGGCCTTGATAATCCGAATCAATCAAACCGACTAGATTCCCTAGCACAATACCATGTTTGTGACCTAAGCCAGAGCGAGGAAGCAAGATAGCCGCCATAGCAGAGTCAGCAATATAGATTGCCAAGCCAGTAGGGATAAGCACAGTCTCACCCGGCTTTAATAGAGTTGCTTGGTCTAAACAAGCGCGTAAATCTAAGCCGGCTGAACCTGGTGTCGCATAATCAGGTAATGCTATCTCATGACCTAAACGCTTATCCAATATTTTAAGTTGTACTTTTTTCATTCATTTTCTCTACAATTAAGCTAATTAGCTGTTTAGCTAATTGTTTTTTATCGGTCATATTGAGTAATTGATGTCCTGAAGGCCAATATACTTGCAGTGCATTTTCATCTGAGTCAAACCCACCTTGTTCTTGACCAACCCAATTAGCAGCAATCATATCTAAGTTCTTTTTGCTTAATTTTTCTTTTGCATACTGTTCTAAATTATTGGTTTCAGCCGCAAAGCCAACAACAAAAGTCGGCCTATCATTTAAAGCGGCTACGTCTGCTAAAACATCTTTAGTTTTCTGTAATTTTAGAACACTCTCGTTATTTTGCTTTTTTATTTTTGTCGCACTTAAATCGGCAGGGCTATAGTCAGCGACTGCCGCCGCTCCAATGTATATATCATGCTTTGCTGCTCTAGAAATAACAGCATGATGCATTTGTTCAGCCGTTTCCACTTTAATACATTGTATATTATCAGGTACCGCTAAAGTGACAGGGCCACTGATTAAAGTCACATGAGCACCGGCATTTCTAGCTGCCTCTGCTAAAGCATAGCCCATTTTTCCAGAACTGCGGTTAGAGATATAACGAACAGGATCCAAGGGTTCTCTTGTTGGACCTGCACTGATTAAAATATTAATATTTTGCAGCTTATTTGAATAGGAAAAAGCTTGTACTAAAACCTGGCAAATATCTTTAGCTTCAGACATTCGACCAAAACCTGTTTCACCACAAGCCTGGCTACCTTGTTCTGGCCCAATAAGTTGAACACCATGAAGTCTCAATTTTTGGATATTTTCCTGCGTAATCTCTTTATTCCACATCGCTTGATTCATAGCAGGGGCAATATAAATAGAACAAGTCGCTGCCAAATAAAGAGTAGAAAGTAAATCATCCGCTAAACCATGACTGAATTTAGCGATTATATTTGCAGTCGCTGGCGCAATAATAAATACATCAGCCCACCGAGCAAGGTTAATATGTCCCATTGCATTTTCTTCCTCAGCATTAAGCAACTGCGTTGAGACAGGATTAGCTGATAAGGCTTGAAAGGTTAATGCGGATACAAACTCTATAGCTGATGAAGTCATAACAACTTTAACTTCATAGTTTTGTTTACGTAGCAAGCGTACCAGTTCAGCTGATTTATAAGCGGCAATCCCCCCACAAATACCTAATAAAATGTGTTTATTCATTGTTTTATCCATAACTTGTAATTATGGCAAATTTAGCCAAACTCTTCTATGCTTAAATTTTTAGATAGGGAGTTACAGTTAATGAGGACTATTAAGGATTGGCCGGCTGAAGAGCGCCCGCGAGAGAAATTATTAGAAAAAGGCTCAGCAGTTTTAACGGATGCTGAGTTATTAGCTATTTTTTTGCGCACAGGAATTGCAGGTAAAACAGCTGTAGATTTAGCAAAAGACTTATTGACTGAGTTTGGATCCCTGCAAGCACTGTTAGAAGCGAATCAAATACAATTCTGCCAAGGAAAAGGGTTGGGAAGTGCAAAATATGCCCAGCTTCAGGCCGTACTGGAAATGGCCAAGCGGCACTATGTAGAAATATTACAACGTGGCAGTGCTTTAACCAGCCCCGAAGCAACCCGTGCCTATTTAACAGCTCAACTACGAAGTTATAGCCATGAAGTATTCGCTTGTTTGTTTTTAGATAATCAGCACCGAGTTATTGTCTTTGAAGAGCTGTTTCAAGGTACGATTGATGGAGCCAGTGTTTACCCAAGAGAAGTGGCAAAAAAAGCATTACTGCATAATGCTGCCGCTGTTATTTTTGCGCATAATCACCCTTCGGGTGTTAACGAGCCGAGTCAGGCAGATAAAAATATTACAGAAAAGCTAAAACAGTCATTATTGTTGTTTGAAATTCGAGTTTTGGATCATTTTATTATTGGCGATGGAAAGCCATACTCGTTTGCCGAGCATGGCTTATTATAACTCGATGTTCCAGTTTTTTAACTTGAATTCAGAAGAACCTTTCAAGCTATCACCTGGGCGGCTTGAACTCCGTTCAATCTGGATTTCAACGGAACTAAACGACTACCTCGACTTTCCTTTTGTCGATCAAGTTTTCGTCACTCAATGAAACGCCCTTAATAAAAAAACAGGCGAAACAAGCAATGAAATAACTTATGGACTCACTAGCCACTGACCCGAAAGCGTAGATGCAGAAAGTATTCTTAAATTTAACCGTGAACACTGGAGTGTTGAAAGCCATCATTACAGACTTGATTGGAATTGAAACGAAGACCGTTGCAACATATCAAAAGGGCACAGAGCTGAAAATATCACATGCCTGAGAAGGTTACCACAGG
>JAJRUF010000097.1 GCA_024277935.1 Gammaproteobacteria bacterium | reverse complement strand
ACCTTTTATCTGCTCATCCGTTACACCAAGTACCAGCATGGTAAAGTTTTGTTTATCAATTCCCATTCGTTTTCTTAACTTTTGATATTTTTCAATAGTCGATCTAAACTCACCTGATTTACATTCGATAACCAGAGGCGTGTTATTATTAAGCAGAAAAAAAACATCCACCTCATGCTGATCTTCATTTGGAAAATAAACTTTAAAACTTCTTAATGCAGAGAATGGAACCTTTTTTTCATAAAACAAGATTAAAAGTTTCATAAAAACAAACCACTCAAGCCATTCACCATTAAAAAAATTTAATACTGAAGGTGCTTGCTGTAAAGTTAAGTGGATCTTCTTTTCTTGCTTGTTATAAAAATACTTTGCAACAAATGAAAAATCATACAATACTTTACAATATTGCGTTAAAGCTTGTATTTCCTTTTGAGAATATTTTGAAATAACGATAGATGCAGAACCATAACCCTTTCTTTGTGACCGTTTAATTTGATCATTAACTGTTTTAAGTAGTTGGTAATTCTCTCCTAATGCAACAGCCACTTCATCAAAAAAGCCTTGAGTATCAATCGTTTTTGTATCAATATCCAGAGTAATTTTCTTTTCCGCAAACCAGTCTACTATTGGTTTAAACTGTGTTAAATCAGTCATTGCCGAAGTGTTATGCAGATCAATATCATCTTCTAAACTCTCAACATATTCAATATCTTTAGAAGCTGCTGTTGCCTTATCCTTTAATTGTTTATACTTCTCTAGCAGGATTTGATATTTAGAAATAACATTTTTTACTAATGCTGTCGTATTATGGATAGGAGCCGGCTCCTTACAAATGGGGCAACTAACTGTCTGACCAACAAAATCATTGGAGACTTCATGTAAATAACTACATTTATTACATAATAAAATTGCCATTACTTCTCCTTCCTATCATTTAAGTTATATGCTTACCTCAACCCACAGCTTATTTTATAAACTAAGGTTTAGGAACGTGTATGAAACAAACTCCATAATTCTATTGCGGACTAAAGTCCATTCTACAGTTCGTCAGGTGCAACACATTCTACTATGCCTTAACTTACTGGCTAATTCCACCTTTTGTTAAATGACTTGGTTCTAATAATTTTTCTAATACTTCACGCGTTAAATCTGTCATTTCTTCTGCCACATCAACAATGGGTCGACTTTGCTTATAGGCAGCCTTTGCAACTTTAGCTGCCAACTCATACCCAATAATAGGGTTTAAAGCTGTTACTAAAATTGGATTTTTAGAGAGCGCTTGTTGTAAATTATCTTCTCGCACCTTAAATGTAGCAATGGCCTTATCTGCCAAAATAGTCGAGACATTCCCTAAAATATCAATACTCTGTAATATATTATAAACAATAACCGGCAACATAACATTCAACTGAAAAGTACCTGCTTGCCCTGCTACCGTTATGGTTGCATCATTTCCAATCACTTGAGCGGCAACCATTGCTGTCGCTTCGGGAATAACTGGGTTGACTTTCCCAGGCATAATACTGCTACCCGGTTGCAGAGCGGTTAATTCTATCTCTCCTAATCCCGCTAAAGGCCCACTATTCATCCAGCGTAAATCATTCGCTATTTTCATTAAACTAACCGCTACAACCTTCATCTGCCCTGACAGTTCAACCATTGCATCTTGCGCACTTAAACTTTCAAAAAAAGAATCATTAGGCTGAAAAGGTAAACCTGTTTCTGCAGATAAAGCTTGTGAAAATTTCTCCGCAAACTTTGGATCAGCATTAATCCCAGTTCCTACTGCGGTTCCCCCCAATGCTAACTTATAAACTCTAGTCAAAGCTGAATTTATTCGCTCTTTACCATTACGAATTTGCAATGCCCAAGCACCAAGCTCCTGACTCATTCTAATAGGCATCGCATCCATTAAATGGGTCCGTCCTGTTTTGGTTACCTTATCAACAGATTCCGCTTTTTTCTCGATAGTTTCAGCAAGATGAGTAAGCCCTGGTAATAATATTTTATGGCATTCAAGAGCCGCACTGATATGAATGGCGGTAGGAATAACATCATTACTACTCTGCCCCATATTAACATGGTCATTAGCACCGATATTAACGCCAGCCAACTCAGTTGCAATATGTGCTAAAACTTCATTAACATTCATATTAGTGCTAGTACCTGAGCCCGTTTGAAATATATCAATAGGAAACTGCTCTGAATGTTGACCATCAATCACTTGCTGAGCCGCTGTAATAATAGCATCACCTTTTTGTTGATCAAGCACAGCTAGTTCCATATTGACTTTAGCTGCATTTTTTTTGATTAATGCAACTGTTTTTATAAATGCAGAGGGTAAGACCAGGCCACTAACAGGAAAGTTATCGATAGCTCTTTGTGTTTGTGCTGCATATAAAGCTTCAACTGGCACTTGTAACTCACCCATGCTGTCTTTTTCTATTCTGTATTTTTTAGTCATTTAAAAACCTTATATATTTTGAAACACCCCCTCCTTGAAAAAGAGAGGGCTTCATAAATTATCTACTAATTTATTTTTCCGCTTTATTAAACTTTACGCCACGCTTTTATAATGTTCAATTCAGTTTATCAATAAACTTATGAACCTGTTGCAGAGAAAATGGCCAGCCCAACTCACTGCTAGTCTCTTGATGATATAAAACAGGAATCCGAATCGCATATTTTTTCTGCCATTGTTGTTGCTCTGCTATATCAATTAATTCAATTTCAACACCTGTACAGGCTGATATAATCAATTCAGCTTGTTCACATAAATGACAACCCGCTGTTCCTAATAAAATTAACTTTAGCATCACTTAATCCCTGGATATTTTATCTAAATACCCCATAAAAAAAGCAGAAATTACTAATGTTAAATGAATCAGAACATACCACATTAACTTGTCATTATCAGTTTCTTGCACATTCATAAAAATTTTCAACAAATGAATAGATGAAATAGCAACAATGGAAACAGCTACTTTCATTTTAAGAGAGCTATAATCATGGCTACCTAACCACCCCAGTTTTTCAGTCTCCGCTCCAATATCCATTTGTGAGACAAAATTTTCGTACCCACTGAACATTACAATAACAAGCAAACTCCCAACCAAAGTGAGGTCAATTAAAGTCAGTAAGTTTAAAATCAAAGTGGATTCATCAATTTCCAATATCTGTGGTAAAAAGTGATAAATTTCCTGAAAAAATTTAATAAACAGCCCAAATAAAGCTAGGCTAAGCCCCAAATAAACAGGGGCTAAAATCCAGCGACTGGCATACATCAGTCTTTCTGTTGCTTTTTCAAGCTTATTTACAGACATATCTTTCTTATCCTTAATGATGTAAATGTGCTGACAACCAACGCTCTGCCACTTCTTTAGTCATACCTTTTCTTTTAGCATAGCTTTCAAGTTGCTCATCATCTATTTTACCCACATTAAAATATTGTGATTCGGGGTGAGAGAAATACCAGCCACTCACTGCGGCAGTCGGAAACATTGCATAACTTTCTGTTAACTCGATAGTGGTTGCAGCTGTTGCATCTAATAATTCAAATAATTTTTCTTTCTCTGTATGGTCAGGGCACGCGGGGTAACCCGGTGCAGGTCTAATACCTTTGTATTCTTCGGCAATTAATTGTTCATTTGCATGCGTTTCATCTGAGGCATATCCCCAATGTAACTTTCTTACTTGCTGATGTAAATATTCAGCAAATGCTTCTGCTAACCGGTCAGCCAAAGCTTTAAGCATAATAGAATTATAATCATCATAATCTTTTTCATACTGAGCAACTTTTTCCTCAATACCAATACCTGTCGTTACCGCAAAACCACCTATATAATCAGCTTTACCACTTGCCTTACTGGCAATAAAATCGGATAAACAAAAATTAGCTCGCCCTGGTGCTTTTACATTTTGCTGACGCAAATGATGTAAAGTTTCCAGCACTTCTGTACGCGACTCATCTGTATAGAGTTCAATATCATCGTCTACACTATTAGCTGGGAAAAATCCAATCACTGCCTTAGCAGTCAACCATTTCTCGCTAACAATTTGGTTCAACATTTGTTTAGCATCGGCAAATAATTTTGTGGCCGTTTCGCCAACAACCTCATCTTTTAAAATATTAGGGTATTTACCCGATAACTCCCAGGTTTGGAAAAAAGGAGACCAATCTATATAAGGCACTAAAACATCCAAAGACAAAGAGTCAATGACCTTTGTACCTAAAAATTTTGGTTTAACAGGTTCATAATCACCTGCATCAAATCCATTTAACCTGGCTTTTTCTAAACTATGTTGTTTCACTTGAGCCTTACGCCCTTTATGACGTTCACGTACCTGCTCGTATTCAGCTCTAATTTTTTCTACGTAAGTATGTTTTAATTCATCACTTAATAATGAGCTCACAACACCGACACTTCTTGATGCATCCGTCACATAAATAGTCGGTGCCTGATAATTTTGCTCAATTTTCACGGCCGTATGAGCACGGGAAGTTGTTGCGCCACCAATCATTAATGGAATATCAAATCCTTGCCTTTGCATTTCTTTGGCAACGTGTACCATTTCATCTAAAGATGGTGTAATTAATCCGCTCAAACCAATAATATCGACATTTTCTTCTTTTGCCTTTCTTAAAATCTGCTCTGCGGGCACCATCACCCCCATATCAATGACTTCAAAGTTATTACATTGCAACACGACTCCCACGATATTTTTACCAATATCATGCACATCACCTTTTACAGTAGCCATTAGAACCTTTCCATTAGCCTTCAGTCCACCCTCTTTTTCAGCATCCATAAAAGGCATTAAATGAGCAACTGCTTTTTTCATGACTCGCGCCGATTTGACCACCTGCGGCAAGAACATTTTGCCTTCACCAAACAGATCGCCAACCACATTCATACCGTCCATTAATGGCCCTTCAATCACATGTAAAGGTAATTCTGCCTCTATACGCGCCTGTTCAGTATCTTCAATAATATAATCAGCATTACCTTTAACCAGGGCATGTTCCAGCCTTTTAGTGACAGGCCAGCTTCGCCATTCCAAATCTTCTTTTTTTGCTACCCCACCAGCTCCTTGATATTTTTGTGCCATTTCCAGCATAGCTTCTGTGGCTTCAGGGTTGCGGTTAAGCACAACATCTTCAACAGCATTTCGTAGTTCACCAGGAATATCTTCATAAATAGCAAGCTGCCCTGCATTAACAATTCCCATATCCATACCCGCTTTAATCGCATGATAGAGAAATACTGCATGAATAGCTTCACGAACCAAATTATTACCCCGAAAAGAAAAAGATACATTGGATACACCACCAGAAATTAAAGCATGTGGACATGTTGCTTTAATTTCTCGCGTTGCTTCAATAAAATCTACTCCATAATTGTTATGCTCATCAATTCCTGTGGCAATGGCAAAAATATTGGGGTCAAAAATAATATCTTCAGGTGGAAAGTTAACCACTTCTGTCAAAATTTTATAAGCTCGCTGACAAATTTCTATTTTTCTTTGCTGGGTATCAGCCTGGCCTTGTTCGTCAAATGCCATAACAATAACGGCAGCACCATAACGACGAACCAGTTTAGCCTGTCTGATAAAGTTTTCTTCACCTTCTTTTATCGAGATTGAATTAACAACCCCTTTCCCCTGAATACATTTTAACCCGGCTTCTAAAATATCCCATTTAGAAGAGTCCAGCATAATGGGTACTTTGGCAATATCTGGTTCAGAGGCGATTAAATTTAAAAACCGTACCATCGCTTCTTTTGACTCCAACATACCTTCATCCATGTTGATATCAATAATTTGCGCGCCATTTTCAACTTGATCTTTAGCAACCTCTAATGCTGTTTCAAAATCACCCTCTACAATTAAGCGTTTAAATTTTGCCGAGCCTGTAACATTAGTTCTTTCACCTACATTCACAAACAATGAATCAGGCGTAATATTTTGTGGCTCCAAGCCTGCCAAGCGACATTGTTTTTCAATTTCTGGTATTTTTCTTGGCGGGTATTTTTGCACTTTATCAGCAATAGCCTTGATGTATTCTGGTGAAGTACCACAACAACCACCAATAATATTCAAATAGCCTTGTTCAGCCCAATCCGCAATTTCTTTGGCCATTTCTTCTGGCGTTTCATCATACTCACCAAATTCATTCGGTAAACCTGCATTGGGATGTGCTGAAATATGGGTATCAGCAATATTTGAGACTTCTGCAATATATTGGCGTAATTCAGTGGCCCCTAATGCACAGTTAAAACCGATAGAAATAGGGTTAACATGACTTAATGAATTCCAAAATGCGGCAGCTGTCTGGCCTGAAAGTGTACGCCCCGATGCATCAGTAATAGTCCCTGAAATCATCACTGGTAACTTATATCCCAGTACATCAAAATACTGCTCTACAGCAAAAATAGCGGCTTTTGCATTTAATGTATCAAAAATAGTTTCGATTAAAATAATATCAACATCGGCATCACACATACCTCGTACAGCTTCGGTATAAGCTTCAACTAACTCATCAAAACTAATATTTCTAAAACCCGGGTCATTAACCTCAGGTGACATGGATGCTGTACGGTTAGTGGGCCCCAATGTGCCCGCCACAAACCTTGGTTTATCTGGAGTTAATGCGGTAGATTCAGCTGCCACCTGCTTAGCTAAGCGAACAGATTCCAAATTAATTTCATAAGCTGGTGACTGCATATTGTAATCAGCCATAGCAATGCTAGTTGCATTAAAAGTATTGGTCTCAACAATGTCAACACCAACCTCATAATACGCACGGTGAATCGCCTTAATAATATCGGGCTGAGTCAGGGATAATAAATCATTATTACCCTTAAGGTCACAGTCCCAATCAGCAAAACGGTCACCTCGATAGTCTTTTTCTTCTAAGTGATAACTTTGAATCATTGTGCCCATGGCACCATCAAGAAACAAGATACGCTGTGATAATTGCTGTTTTAATAATTCGGTATTATTCATAGAAATAAAAATAGGAGTTTGAACTAATGAGTCGTATATTTAACGAATGCCTGATAAAATTCAGAGCTACATCATAAAACACTAATAAATAAGTTAGGAGCAAAAAATGTCAAAACCAAATTTACTAAATGTTATAAAAAGCGTTATTGCTGCAGGTATTGGCATACAAAGTAACAAAAATAGAGAAGCGGATTTTGAACAAGGTAGTCTTGCTAGCTACATTATTGTTGGCCTTATTGCCGTAGTACTATTTATTTTAGCTATTGTTTCGGTCGTATCTGTTGTAACAAGCTAATTCTAAAAACACATAACACTTTTTATATCAGCGTGTGTTTATTTAAGTAAGTGTTTAAAACCATCCTAACAATTATTTTTGGAAGTGAGGGTTTAGCCTAGCGAGGCTAAACCTTTGCCCCATTACTAACTATGGTTTGTTAGAAACCATAAAGAAATTCTACAAACAAAAAAGCCTAGATTAATCTAGGCTTTTTTGTTTCAACAACAATATTAAATTTATGCTGTTGTTTTAAAGCTGTTTTTAATGCTAATAAACATTTCTTTAATACCACCAAACAGTCCCATAAAATTGAAAGATTGTTTCAGCATAAAAAGTTGCCTAAGAATAGCAACAACAAAGAAAGGAAGTACCCAGGTAAATAACTCAAAGAAGATACCAATTAACGTCCCACCTGTTCCAGATTCTAAACCGGCTCTATCACTATTTTCTACTGCTTTAAGGCCACCGGCATTATCATATTCACTACTGATATCAGTATCAAACATGTCAATAATCATGCCATTAAATTCAATCGATAAAAACTGTACCGCTAAAAACACCACAAAACTGCCTGCAACCCAATAAAATACATTACCTGTTTTTTGTTCAATCGCAGTTCTATAAATCCATATCGCTACCAAGATAGCAATGATTCCACCAAAAGTCATTTTGTTTACCCCTTATGTTATTTTTATTTTAATATTACAACTTCAACCTAAAAATGATGCCGATATTTAAACTATCATCTAAATTCGTATATTAAATCACCATCCTAACTTTGTATATAACATACATTTAAGAATGTATGTTTATACTACTCATATTCAAAGCAGATAGCAATTTAGAACTCACTTTCATAGAAGCCTTATTGTAAAATTAGTTCCTTATTTTGTTATTGCTCACTGCTAATTAAGCTTTATAATAGATTCTAATATAAATTGATGTTTTTTAAGTTCAAAAAGCCAACAAATTTCTGCTATATTGGATAACCGTTGTTAAGAAAGCCCTAAAACATCTTGCATGTCATACAAACCATTATTTTTATCTTTTAGCCATGCTGCTGCGCGTACTGCACCATTAGCAAATGTCATACGGCTGGTAGCTTTATGAGTGATTTCTACGCGCTCGCCCTCATCAGCAAACATTACCGTATGTTCACCCACAATATCACCAGCACGAATGGTTGAAAACCCGATGGTTTTTTGATCTCTTTCACCCGTATCACCTTCGCGACCATAGATAGCACAGTCTTTTAAATTACGACCTAAAGCATTAGCGACCACTTCTCCCATCCGTAAAGCAGTACCTGAGGGTGCATCAACCTTATGCCGATGGTGCGCTTCAATAACTTCTATATCGGTATAGTCTCCCATCACTTTTGCTGTCATTTCTAACAGTTTAAGGGATAAATTCACCCCTACACTCATATTTGGTGCCATAACAATCGCTATCTCTTTTGCGGCAGTGTTAATTTTGGCTTTTTGCTCATCGCTATACCCCGTCGTACCAATAACAATTTTCTTACCCGCTTGACGACAAATCTCAATATATTTCATTGACGGCTCAGGACGAGTAAAATCAATTAATACATCAAACTGCTCAAGCTCAGCTGCTAAATCAGCTTCGACTTTTATATCTGCATAGCCTATTCCCGCAAGCTCTCCAGCATCTTTCCCGATAGAAATACTTTCAGCCCGGGATATAGCCACAGCAAACTGAGTATTGCTAGATAACACAGAGGCTTTAATTAAACACAGCCCCATTCTTCCTGATGCACCGACAACAGCAACTCGCAACATAATTTATCCTGTTAATTTATCAAAAAAGCTTTTTACACCGTCCGTCCAGGAGTGCTCCTGCGGACTATGATGCTTCCCTCCCCCCGTTAACGAATCCTGAAATTTTTCAACTAATACTTTTTGCTCTTTAGTTAAACGTACCGGTGTTTCAATTTGCACACGGCAAAGTAAATCACCTACTGCTCCACCACGAACAGGCTTAACTCCTTTTCCTCTTAACCTAAACAACTTACCGGTTTGAGTCTCTGCGGGTATTTTAAGCTTAACCTTTCCATTTAAGGTGGGTACTTCTAAAGTTCCACCTACACAAGCCGTTGGAAAACTAATGGGGACTTCACAATACAAATTGGCTCCATCCCGAGTAAAGATAGCGTGATCCTTTACCTGAACTTGCACATATAAATCACCAGCAGGTCCACCATTTACACCAGATTCACCTTCTCCCGCCAAACGAATACGATCTCCAGTATCTACTCCAGCAGGTACTTTAACTGATAATGTTTTATTTTCTTGAACGCGTCCTTTGCCATGACAAGGCCTACAAGGGTCTTTTATTTGTTGCCCTGTGCCATTACAGGTTGGGCAGGTTTGCTGTACTGAAAAGAAACCTTGTTGCATTCTAACTTGCCCATGCCCTTGACAAGTTGTACACGTTACAGGGCTTGACCCTTTTTTGGCACCTGAGCCACCACAGACTTTACATGACACTAAGACAGGCACTTTAACCGTTGCTTCTGTACCGCCTACAGCTTCTTCAAGTGTTAATTCTAGGTTATAGCGTAAGTCAGAACCCGCTTGAACATTACTTCGTCTACGTCCACCACCGCCGCCAAAAATATCACCAAAAACATCACCAAAAATATCCCCAAAATCTCCATTGCCACCAAAACCAGAGCCTCCTCCCATACTCTGATCAACACCCGCATGGCCAAATTGATCATAGGCTGCACGTTTTTTATCGTCAGATAAAATTTCATAAGCCTGTTTTATTTGCTTAAATTTCTCTTCAGCCTTGTCTGGAGCATCTTTATTTCTATCCGGGTGAAATTTCATCGCCATACGACGATAGCTCTTCTTTATTTCAATTACACTGGCATTTTTTTCAACACCTAATAACTTATAAAAATCTTCTTTTGCCATAACGTAAATAACCGCCTGCATAAAGCGGCGGTTATTTTAGTCCTCTTAATATATCAGGAAAATAAATAGATCGGGGGAGCCTGATAACAAACGTCCCCTGCATTTAATATAAAATCACCATACAACTTATTTTTTATCGTCGTCCTTAACTTCTTCAAACTCAGCATCAACAACATCATCAGCCGGTGCTGATTCGGTAGCAGCTTCAGGGCCTGCACTCGTAGGATTCGCACCACCTTCAGCCTCTGATTTTTGTGCATAAACACGTTCAGCTAATTTACCAGATAACTCAGTTAAAGCTGTGGTTTTTGCTTCAATTGCTTCTTTATCATCTGCTTTAACAACCTCTTGTAACTCAGTTATTGCCGCTTCAATCGCAGTTTTTTCTTCAGCAGACACTTGCTCGCCTAATTCTTCCATTGATTTCTCAGTGGCGTTGATCATGCCTTCAGCTGTGTTTCTAGCAGATACAAGTTCAGTAATTTTCTTATCTTCATCCGCATGTGCTTCAGCATCTTTAACCATACGTTCGACTTCATCGTCAGATAGCCCACTAGACGCCTTAATAATAATAGACTGTTCTTTACCTGTTGCTTTATCTTTAGCAGAAACATTCAAGATACCGTTAGCATCAATATCAAATGAAACTTCAACTTGTGGCACACCGCGTGGAGCGGGTGGAATATCTGTTAAGTCAAAACGGCCTAAAGATTTATTACCTGCTGCCACTTCACGCTCACCTTGTAAAACGTGAACAGTTACAGCGGATTGGTTATCTTCCGCTGTTGAAAATACTTGCGATGCATTGGTAGGAATTGTAGTGTTTTTATCAATCAATTTAGTCATTACGCCCCCCATAGTCTCAATACCTAAAGACAATGGTGTCACATCTAATAACAATACATCTTTAACATCCCCTCCTAAAACACCTGCTTGAATCGCCGCACCTAATGCAACAGCCTCATCAGGGTTGACATCTTTACGTGGTTCTTTACCAAATATAGACTGTACAATTTCCTGTACTTTAGGCATCCGGCTTTGACCACCAACTAAAATCACATCGTTAATTTCAGAGGCTGAT
This sequence comes from Gammaproteobacteria bacterium, assembly GCA_024277935.1. Classification (GTDB taxonomy): domain Bacteria; phylum Pseudomonadota; class Gammaproteobacteria; order Methylococcales; family Methylomonadaceae; genus QPIN01. The sequence continues at coordinate 30,399 of JAJRUF010000097.1, read as the reverse complement.
AAACCCGCATCTTTTAGTGCTTGTTCACAAGGGCCTTTTGTTCTATCAATTAAATCTGCAACTAGTGATTCTAATTTAGCACGGGTCAATTTAACGTTTAAATGTTTAGGACCTGTTGCATCAGCGGTTACATACGGTAGATTAATATCTGTTTGCTCAGTTGAAGACAGTTCAATTTTTGCTTTTTCTGCCGCTTCTTTTAAACGTTGCAAAGCTAATGGGTCATTGTGTAAATCAATTCCATTGTCTTTTTTAAACTCTGCAACCAAGAAATCAATAATTCTTAAATCAAAATCTTCACCGCCCAAGAAAGTATCACCATTTGTTGCTAATACTTCAAACTGATGCTCACCTTCAATTTCTGCAATTTCAATGATAGAGACATCAAATGTACCTCCACCCAAATCGTAAACAGCAATCGTTGTATCACCTTTAGGCTTATCCATACCAAAAGCTAATGCTGCCGCTGTTGGCTCGTTTATAATACGCTTTACATCTAATCCAGCAATACGCCCTGCATCTTTAGTTGCTTGCCGTTGTGAATCATTAAAGTAAGCAGGAACAGTAATAACCGCTTCTTTCACTTCTTCACCTAAAAATGCTTCTGCATCTTTTTTAAGCTTCATCAACACACGCGACGAAACTTCGGGGGCTGCCATTTTATTACCATGACACTCGACCCAGGCATCACCATTATCTGCTTTAACAATATTATAAGGCACCATCTTGATGTCTTTTTGTACGGTATCATCTTCAAAACGACGACCAATTAACCGTTTAATTGCAAATAATGTATTTTCTGGATTAGTCACAGCTTGACGTTTTGCAGACTGTCCAACCAAAACTTCATCATCACCTGTGAAAGCAATAATAGAAGGTGTTGTACGTGCGCCTTCACTGTTTTCAATTACACGAGCTGTTCCATTTTCTAGTACAGCCACACATGAATTTGTGGTTCCTAAATCTATGCCAATTATTTTAGCCATTTAAATCTCCAAACTTGCTATTTTTATTTTGTATGAGTTCTATATGAGGTTGCTTTAACTAATTTCAAGCCTGCTCATCTAAATTTGTTGAATCATCTTCTGCTTTAGGTACGGCTTGCGAGACCACGACCATTGCAGGTCGAATCAATCGACCATTTAAGACATAACCTTTTTGAAACACATTGATAACGGTATTTGGCTCAACATCAGCACTAGGTTGCATCGTCATGGCCTGGTGCAACTCAGGATTAAAGGGCTGACCTAGTGGGTCTATTGCTTCAATATTAAACTTAGCAAACACAGATTCAAACTGTTTGATAGTGAGCTCACTGCCTTCTCTTAAAGAAACCACTTCTGGCGCATCACTGGTTGATGCCTGAATTCCCAATTCTAAACTATCAATAACCGAAAGCAGTTCTTTAGCAAATTTTTCTAAGCCATATTTATGTGCATTTTCCAAATCTTTTTGGGTACGCCTTTTTAAATTATCCATTTCCGCTTGAGAGCGAACGACTTTATCCCAGTTTTCTTCTGCTTTTTGCTTAGCTAGCTTCAATTCCTTTTGCAATTCTTCAATAGAAATTTCTTCTTTTGCTAATTGTTCACCATCAGTTTCCTCGACTGAATCCTCTTCGACAGAACTCTCTTCAACTGTATCTTCTTCAGCTACTTGCTCAAGAACTTCTTCAATCAACTCACTATCTGACTGTACTTCAGATATATCTTGCTTATTACTCATTAAATGCTCCAGACATTACTTTTAATTAATGTCATTTATCATGGGGGGCTTTTACTTCGGATTCAAGGCTGTCCCTAATAATTTTGCAGTAACATCGACAATAGGGATTACTTTTTCATAAGCCATCCGTGTAGGACCTATTACACCTAACACTCCAACTGTTTCATTATTGATGGCATAAGATGAAGTCACTAAACTACATTGCTCAAAAGCCTGGTAGCCAGATTCTTCACCTATATATATTTGCACCCCTTCAGCCGCTATACATTGATCAAGAAGATGAATAACACCTTGCTTCTGACTGAATGCTTCAAATAACTGTTTTAAATGCCCCGTATCAGACAACTCATTAAACTCCATCAGGTTAGTTTCACCTGTCAGAATATAGCCTTCTTTTGGTTGCTGATCAAATGCTTGCTGAGCCATATTAACGGCATCATCTATCATGCTCTGATTTAGCACTTGCTGATCTTGTTGAAACTCACAAAACACCGCCTGTCTTACTGCTTCCAGGCTACGCCCAGAATAAACCGAATTTAAATAATTTGCTGCCTGGACAAGTTCAGCCTCAGAAAATTGTTTTGAGGTATGGATAATCTTGTTATGAACCTCTTGTTCATTGGTCACAAAAATAACTAACACTCGGGTGTTAGATAATGGGAGAAATTCAATATGCCGCAAACACAATACATCGTGCTTCGGCAAGGTTACAACACCCGCCATTTTGCTCACTTCTGAAAGCATTTGTGATGCTCGACCCACAAGTGTATCTGCATTATCAGCTTCTGTTAGCTCAACACTTAACTGCTTAACTGCCCCAATTTCAAGTGGCTTAACTGTCAACAATGAATCAATAAAAAACCGATACCCCTTTACAGTGGGAACACGACCTGCAGAAGTATGAGGGGAATGAATTAACCCAAGATCATCTAAATCTGCCATTACGTTTCGAATCGTTGCAGGGCTTAAATTAATATCTGAGTCTTTTGATAGTATGCGCGAACCAACAGGTTGTCCATCTTGAATATATCGTTCGACCAAATTTTTTAATAAATGTAAGGAACGCTCATTTAAGTCTAATTTTTCTTTCACACTATTTCCGCTAGTATTCCATGGCTATAGAAAAGCCACGGGTTGACTTTATAAATTAAGACTTTAGCACCAACCCATAAATACTGATTCTATGGCGGACTAAAGTCCGCTCTACAGTTCATAAGCTGTGGTTTGTAAGAGTCATATATATGGCTCAACCCTGCTTTTCTTCTTCCCTTCTAGCATTAAACCTTCTAATCGTCACTGTATATACAATAGCGGCAATTAATATCAAAATTACTGAAGCGGCTATAACCGTAATATTTGACTCTTCTACTGGCTCAATGCCGACAGAAAAAGGCAAATGGGAGTCTAACTTTTCCCCTTGATAAACAATAGTAACGTGAGCTAAATAATTCCCAGCCCCTGCACCACCTTTATCAAAATTAACTTGAGCATCTACAGAACCTTTTTTTATGACCTCAGGCTTTTGATAGTAAATACGTGTACCTTCAGGTTCTTTAGTGATTTCAAATTCCACCGTTGTTTTACGCAGTTTGTGCCCCTCATAATCAAAAACCAGGTGTGTTTGCCCTATATTTGGAATAAAACGACAAAAACTCTCGCCCCCTGAAAAAGTAGGGGTATAAGCTGAAAAATGAATAATTTCACTTCCTACCGTAAAACGACACTTATCTATTTCATTTTTTGCCCCCCGGTGTGCATTTGCCGTACTTTGAAAAATAATACTGATAAGTAAGGTAGATATTATTAACTCCGTCATTCTTATCATGATTTTACTAAAACTAAAACCAGCTTGTCGTACAAAAACACTCTTACTCATAACTCCCCCTCATTAATTATATAATGGCTGTATCCAAGTATAGAAATTGTTTACTTTGGTTACTTACAAATATGCAACTCTTTTTAAGCCATTGATTTATAAACTCGATAAATATCAAGCTTGCGAGAATAATAGAGTAAATTGAAGTAAACCGTCAAATTCATAGCATAAAAAAAAACGCTATAACCTTCATATACTTCGCGCAGTCGTAACCGTGCGAAGTAAAGCTTACTCAGGCAACACGGTTAATGCCTGTACAAGTTTTCTAAGTGTTGCCTGTATTTTTCTGCTATTTTCAGGCCCCATCCTTATCATTTGTTTTTCTACATTATTTAACTGTTCAAGACTTTTATCAGCAAATTTATATCTTTTTTCATAAGGTAATAATGCAATCCTGTTTTCAATAATGGGGGCGGCAATAATATTGGCAGCCGCTTTTACAAAAACATCCTGCAATTGATAGTTCTTAGGATAAGAAAATCCCTTATAGACGCGCTCAAAAAGTGGTTTAAACTTCAAATATAACTGTATCGCCTGTTTAATATCAATTGCTACTATTGCATCAGCTAAGCCATCATACCTCTTGTAACTGTTGCTTGTTAGATAAAAACCTTTAGCGTCTTTTCCAACGACCATCTGACTGGGTCGCTGTAAAAAAGCAGCATGCTTAAACAGTATTTGATTTTGGGATAAATCATTAATAATCAGCATATATTTCTCTATCATATTACCAACTTCTAGCCAAGCTAATAATTTCACTGAAACTAATGACATTTGCTGCTTAAATAAAGTATCACTCGCTTCTAGTTCAGGTAAAACCAATTGTTCATTGAATTCCTTATTTTTGCGTACAAAAACAGGAGAAGCACTGTTTAGCTTTGTGTCTTCAATATTTCCTTTCTCTTCACCTGCTTTTTCAGCGAGTGTGGATACCGGGCTTTCCTTTGGCAGCTCTATAATTTTAATTTCTGGCTCTTTATCTTGATGGTTTAAAAGAAAAGCCCCCCAAATAACAGCAATAAGCACTAAGATAATGGCAACTACAATCGGCCACCATAATCCCTTTTTCTCAACATGTTGTTCATAACGACTCATAGCCCCCCTCCTGATTTTAATTTTCGCACCTTAAGAAACAACGTGCACGAAACAACTTCCCGAAATTATTCCGTACACGCTCCTAAAGCCAATCTTACTTTAAGTTTTATAAAATAATTTTACAAATACAACACTTCGGATTATGCTTCTAGTCACACACAGCAACTAAATACAATTCAGCCTATTATGAAAAAAACAATGACTTTGCTAAAAATTATTTTTATAAGCATAATTTCGGTAAGCGCAACTTCTGCATTTGCTAAAAAAGTATCCCCTACTGCAAATGGTATACACTATCCTGCTGGTTTAAAAAACTGGCACGTTATTGCCTCTTCATACCGTACAGACAACAACACACAACGCGTTATTTTAGGTAACCACATTGCCATTAAAGCAGCCAGGTCTGGTGCCACTAACCCTTGGCCCAGAGGCAGTATCCTGGCTAAATTGGTATGGAAAAACACTACACACCCAGATTGGAGCACAGCAATCATTCCCGGTAATTTTGTACACTCTGAAATAATGGTTAAAAATGCCAGCAAATATAAATCAACAGGGGGGTGGGGGTACGCTCGCTGGATAGGAAATTCCCAACAACCTTATGGTAAAGATAAATCATTTTCTAAAGAATGTTTAGCTTGTCATTCTCAAGTTAAAAAAGATGATTTTGTATTTACTAGACCCGTAAAGATCCCTTAAATAACTAACACTTATAAACTCTCATCAAGAATAATAAATATCCATAAAGTTATTACATAAAAAGCCAAAAGGATTTTTTGACTTTTTATGTAAACTGTTTTTTAATACTTTTTTGTTATTTTTTTGTACTCTCGGTGTATACTTCTATGCAATGTTTTTCTACAAGTACACTTGTAGAACTTTTAAACCTACCAATAACTATAAGATAATAAGGTTTCTCAGATGACCGAAAAAACAATAAGTAAACACTTAATTAATCTAGAAAATCATTTTTCAGCCTCAAACCCTATCTTACACAAAGCGAGTCAATCTTTTCAGCAACTAGACCAACTTGAATATAATTTAGGGCTCATTGACGATGATGAAACAACGGCAACCAAATGCTCTTGGTGGCCTATTGTTAGTTTTATTGGTGGGTTTTCTACTGCAAAGTCAGAGTTTATAAATCGCTACTTAAGTAGCAAACTGCATTCATCTCAGCACAAATTTACTGTACATCAATATACACCTCAAGAGACAAATACAACCCTTCCTGGTACAGCCCTGGATGCAGACCACCGACTGCCTTTTTTCCAAATTAGTCAAAAAATAAAGTCAATTAGCCCAGACACCGACAACCAAGTCAATTCGTTTTTAGAACTAAAAACGCTCAATTGTGAAAAACTAAAAGGCAAGTTATTTATTGACACTCCAATTCTTAACTCAACAAAAGACGCGACAGTACAAACAGCTTTAATCCAGTATGTTTTAAATATGTCCGATCTAGTTTTAGTTTTTACTGATTTTTTTGAAGCAACCCCAGAACTCATTGAGGATTCAGTAAAAGAAATTGTTTCTCAACAAGATAGCAATAAATTTATCTTTGTTATTGACCACTCAGAAATTAGTTTAGACAAAAATAAAAGTGATGAAATTATAGCGTCTTGGCAAAGAAGGTTGGCTGAACTAGGTATTTATACCGGTGAATTTATTGTTTTATCTCAAAATTCATCATTATCAGAAATTGACCAACGCTTAGCCAACCTAGAAAATGATCGTTCTTATCGGGTAATCAACTCATTAGAAAATAGTGTTAAAGCCATTAATGATTGTTACATCCCTGAAGTGGAGGAACAATTAGTTATATGGAAAGAAAGAGCAAATATGTCGTCATTAATTATTTTAGGATTTATTGTCACCTTATTAATTTTTGCTGAAATTTCTATGGGTATTGTAGATATCTTATTCGACCCTATTATTGGCCCTGCCACTCTACTTATTTTAATCCTTATTTTAATTCCTATACATTTGATGATGGCTAAAATACATGCTAAATTCATTATTAAAAATTTAAAGAAAAGACAAAAAAAGTTAAACTTAACTGAAGACCTAGCGGGTTTATTTGAAAAAAGCCTTACATTTTGGCGTATTATTCTACCTATTAATGAATCTGTTGCTAAAAACAAAAAAACAAGGGTAAAAGTTCATGCATTGATAGAACAATGTAAAGATATGGTTCAAGAGTTAAATGACCAATTCAGTAGTTATTCCATACAAGATAACAGCCCAAATAAGTAAAAAATTTGGTTTAAAACCTATAATAATAAAAATTAAGCAATTATGAATGTTTTCAAATTGTATTTACCAGTTTGCTGGTTAAAAATAAATCCTCTTGACTTACCAAAGTCCATTCAGTTCTTTAAACAGAATTTATGGTTTTACTTTATTGTTGAATTATTTATTCAAGCCAATATGATTGACCCTACCGAAGCTTTTGTCGAGGTGGTCATAGAAACAAGTTTAACCTTAGCTTTTGTTGCACTTATTTTATTTCTTAACAAAAGCATTCATTTATACATACAAATTGCAACTACAGTGTTATTTGCTGAAAATGTAGTTGCTTTTTTTGGAGTGCCTGTCGTTATTTGGCTAACCGTTAGTGATAGTATTTATAGCTATTATCTCTTTGCACTGCTTACAATTTGGGATTTTATCCTGATAACTTTTATTATAAAAAGTGTTTTATCTATCAATACAGCCGCCAGTTTAACCATTTCTTTCTTCTATTTTTTGATGACGTATTTTGGAGCCTATGGAGTCACCCTTTTACTTTTTTAATACAGTATGTACTGTGTTAATAAAACCACCCAAACTGAAGATACCATTAAAAAATCTCGGTTTATTGGTATTCTTATTCCCTGTCCAACAGAAAGTGAAGCCCTTCAACACCTAACCCAGCTTCAGCAGCAATACCCAGATGCCTCACACCTCGTCTTTGCATATAGAGTAAAAACACTTAAAGGGATAGTTACCCGATTTCACGATGCGGGAGAGCCTAGGGGTACAGCAGGAAAACCAATCTTTCAACACTTAGCGGGTAAAAATTTAATCAACCTAATATGCGTGGTGGTCCGCTATTTTGGTGGTATTAAGCTCGGAGCCGGTGGTTTGACTCGTGCCTACAGTAATGCAGCTAAAAAAGTTATAGAAGCCAGCACTTTATGTAAATATATTGAATATACTGTTAAGTCATTCACTATTGATTACAATCAAATGCAAAATTTTGAATATCAGTTAAAGATTTTTGATGGTCTTATTGTTAACCAAGATTTCTCTGAAAAAGTAACGCTAACAATTAAAATCCCTGAAAGTAAGGCTAGTGATTTTTCTAGTTTTTTTCAAACTAAAAATCTCAATAAAAAAACCACAATGACCGAAAGCAGGTAAGCTGCTGTCATGGATTGTGTTAAGCAAGATAAAATTACGGTAGTGGGTTAAATCTGTGTTTTTGCATGAATATCCCTGCCAAATTCCACCTTATTTATTAACAGACCAATCACAATATCATGCATTTTTCTAGCTTAGAAAAGCAGATTGTTCGACGTGTTAATCGTTTGACCCATGTTCTAAAATTTAAATTTTTGCGTTCAACTTTTTAGGTGTTTCTCCGGAAAGCACTGCCCAAAGAGAGTCGGAAAAATAAAATGGGCATGGCACAAACGGCCTTATATCAGTTTTCTTGACTGTATGCACTTGAAAAAAAATTCAAAGACCTGAGCATTGAGCAGCGTTATTTATTGCGTCAGGAAAAAAGTAAACCTTTACTGGAAGAGTTAAAGCAGTGGTGTGATGATAACCTTACCGAGACCGCAAAGGACAGCGCAACAGGTAAAGCCATTCGCTATACGATTAACCAATGGGATAGCCTGACTCGATATATTGAGGACGGAAACATATAGATTGATAATAATGCGGCTGAACGCCAGATTAAACGGACTTTACCTTCACTTGTACGAATACGAGGAACTGAGCAATGAAGAAGACAGGTGTGTTCAAAAAAATTCAGGTGTCGCCATGTTTTATCTTGAGTATCGTGAACAGGACAGCTTTCACCCTTTTCATCTTCAAACTTACTACCACGGGTAAAACCAAAATGAATATGTAGCTCTTTGACTGAATTATCATTTGTTAGTATTTCAACGTTATAAATAAACCAAGGTTCTTTTAAGCCTAATGCAAGTGTAAATATTTCAGTTCTATTCATTGGAGGGGATGGTAGTGAAAATTGAATTATTTTACAGGGTTTACCCACTCATTTCTTCATAGACCCAAATTTTCCACCTCTTCCTTAAATAGCTATTTTAAAGTAAAAACACCCAATCTTACAAGTACATTATTTAATTACCGCAAAATAATTTGACAATAATCATCTCTTGCTTCAATATAAGCAAAACTAAAAAACACACAACACTTAGCTGTTTGTACACGAAACACCATTTCAATAAAGCCGATAATGATTAGCTATACATATGGATAAGCCAATAAAAACAAAACTTTCTAATATAGCTAGAATCAGTTCAGGTCATCCATTTCGTGGCACAATTCAGCAAGTACAAGATGCTGAAACGCATGTGATACAGGTTAGAGATGTTGATGAGTTTGGTGAGATCAACCTTCATTCACTCATAACGACAGAATTATCAGGTCGCAAACAACCTAACTATTTGCAAGAAGGAGATATTTTGTTCGTTGCAAAAGGAGCAAAGCATTTTTCAACTTATGTTCAACACATACCTAAACATACAGTTTGCTCACCTTATTTTTTTATTATTCAGATATGCCCGACAGAGATAGATAAAAGTTTTGGCACTATATTACCTGAATTTATTAGCTGGCAACTCAACCAGTTATCCGCGCAAAGGTACTTTAAAAACAGTGCAGAAGGTAGTTTATACGTTAGTATTCGTCGAAAAGTTTTGGAAGATACACCTATTACCTTGCCTCCTATAGAAACACAACATCGCATAGTGGCATTACATCGTGCCGCTATAAACGAACAAAAAGTATTAAAGCAACTGATAAATATTAGGCAACTGCAAATTAATGCCGTTGCAAATGACATACTCAGCAATCAAACTTAGACAGATATTAAACTAGAGATACCGTATGCCAAATAGTCCAATCAACCAAGATGATATAAACAAAGCCGTATGGAATGCCTGCGACACCTTTCGCGGTACGATCAGTCCTGATTTATATAAAGACTTTATATTGACCATGTTGTTCTTAAAATACATCTCAGATGTCTATAAAGATGATCACGACAAACTGGTTGAACAATATGGTAATGAGCCTGATTTAATTAAGGCTATGATGGCTAAACAACGTTTTGTATTACCTGATGGTGCTAGTTTTTGGGATTTGTATGAAAAACGCCATGAAGCAGGTAATGGAGAACGCATAGATGTAGCATTACATGCCATTGAAGAAGCCAACGGCTCTAAACTTAAAAATGTGTTTCAGGATATTAGTTTTAATACCAATAACATTGGCCAAGAAAAACAAAAAAACGATTTATTACGTCATCTATTAGAAGACTTTGCTAAAGATATATTAAACCTTCGCCCTAGTCGTGTGGGTTCTTTAGATGTAATTGGTAACGCCTATGAATACTTAATTAAACACTTTGCCGCTGGTAGTGGTCGAACAGCAGGCGAGTTTTATACCCCGCCCGAAGTCTCTGATTTATTAGCCACACTATTGGATCCACAAGAAGGCGATGAAATTTGTGACCCCGCCTGTGGGTCAGGTTCTTTATTAATGAAGTGTGGACGCATGGTACGCCAAAACTTTAATGGCTCTAAGAAATATGCGTTATTTGGGCAGGAGTCTATTGGTTCTACTTGGTCATTAGCCAAAATGAATATGTTTCTACATGGTGAAGATAATCACCGTATTGAATGGGGCGATACGATCAGAAACCCGCTGTTAAAAGATGCCAGCGGTAACGGCTTATTACATTTTGATATTGTCACCGCCAATCCGCCATTTTCCTTAGATAAGTGGGGACATGAAGATGCTGCAAACGACCACTATGGACGTTTTCGTCGCGGTGTACCGCCAAAAACCAAAGGCGATTATGCCTTGATCAGTCACATGATAGAAACCCTAAAACCCGATACAGGACGTATGGGGGTGGTTGTGCCTCATGGTGTGTTATTTCGAGGTTCGTCAGAAGGTAAAATTCGTAAACAATTGATTGAAGAAAACCTTTTGGATACAGTGATTGGCTTACCTGAAAAACTGTTTTTTGGGACGGGGATTCCTGCCGCTATTTTAATCTTCAAAAAGCATAAGCAAGATAATAAAGTATTATTTATTGATGCCAGCCGTGCGTTTAATTCAGGTAAAAATCAAAACATTTTAAGTTCAGAAAATATTGAAAAAATTATTGCAACCTATAAAGCACGGGGAAGCATTGATAAATATGCCTATCTTGCCAACCTAGAAGAGATTGCAGAAAATGACTACAACCTGAATATTCCACGTTATGTCGATACATTTGAAGAAGAGGAAGAACTGGATTTAATGGCGATACGTACCGAACGATTGGACTTACAAAAGCAATTAACTGAATTGGAAATGGAAATGGCGGGATATTTGGAGGAGCTGGGTTATGAATAAAAAAACAAATCAATCCTTTGAAGATATAAAAAATATTGATAATAATGGTAATGAATTTTGGTATGCCAGAGATTTACAACAGGTACTTGGCTATGCCACTTGGGATAAATTTGAACGTGTTATTCAAAAAGCAATTATTGCTGCTATAAATTCAGAACAGTCAGAAAGCCACCATTTTTCCCAAGTGGGAAAAATGGTCGAAATTGGTTCTGGTGCTCAAAGAAAAACCAAAGATTACAAGCTTTCTCGTTATGCCTGTTATCTCATTGTACAAAATGCTGATGCTTCAAAACCGATTATTGCTAATGGACAAACTTATTTTGCCATTCAAACACGAAGAAAAGAACTAGAGGATGATACGGGGTTTCAACAACTATCCGAAGACCAAAAAAGGTTAATGTTAAGAAACGAACTGGCAACCCATAACAAACAGCTTGCAGCCGCTGCCAAAGATGCAGGTGTTGAAACAAGCTTAGATTATGCCATATTCCAAAATCATGGTTACAAAGGTTTATATGGTGGACTGGATAATAAAGCAATACACCAGCGAAAAGAACTTAAAAAAAGCCATAAAATTTTAGACCATATGGGCAGTACAGAACTTGCTGCTAACTTATTTAGGGCGACTCAAACTGAAGAAAAATTAAAGCGTGATGAGGTAAAAATAAAACGTCAAGCTAATCAAACTCATCATGAGGTTGGAAAAAAAGTACGCCAAACTATTCAAGAATTAGGCGGTACCATGCCTGAGGATTTGCCAGTGCCAGGTAAAGGCATTAAACAATTAGAACGCGCACAAAAGAAAGTGAAAAAAGGTGAGTAAAATTATTTTACCTACTGGCTGGGCAAGAAAAACAATAGGTGAAATTGCTACCGTTTCGTCAGGTGGGACACCTAGTCGTAAAAAAGTCATTTACTGGAATGGTTCTATACCTTGGGTCACAACAGCAGAAGTTGATTTCGGCATCATTGTAGATTCAGTTCAAAAAATTACAGATGAAGGTTTAAATAATTCATCTGCAAAATTATTTCCTATAGATACCATTCTAATGGCTATGTATGGACAAGGCAAAACACGAGGTAAAGTTGCTAAGCTTGGTATAGAAGCAGCAACTAACCAAGCTTGTGCTGCAATTATTCTGAAAAAGGAATGTAATTTAGATTTTTATTTTCAATATTTAAAAAGTCAGTATAAAAATATAAGAGATTTAAGCAATAGTGGTGGACAAGAAAATCTTAGCGGGGGGATTGTTAAATCAATTCAGGTTCCCATTCCACCACTCCCAGAACAACGCAAAATCGCTCAAATCCTTAGCACATGGGATAAAGCGATTAGTGCCACTGAAGCTCTGATAACCAACAGCCAACAGCAGAAAAAAGCCCTGATGCAGCAATTGCTCACAGGCAAAAAACGCTTTGCGGGGTTTGAAGGGGAGTGGGAAGAATTAGCACTTGGAAAAATTGCTGAATATCAAAAAGGCTATACCTATAAATCAAGCGAATATTCAGAAGAGAAAACAAACCAAGGTTTTCTAACTCTAAAAAGCATACAAAGAGGCGGTGGTTATAGCTCTACAGGAATTAAATATTTAGTAAGCATAGTAGATGATAAGTTCCTATACTATATATTAAAGCTTCCTTGTTATCGTAATTTCATGCGTGCTAGAGCAAGTGGGTCAACGGTTCTTCATCTAGATATACAAGGCTCAAAGAAATTAAAGCTACTTTGCCCTACATCTGCCTCTGAACAACAAAAAATCGCCTCAGTCCTCTCCTCTGCCGACCAAGAAATAGACACCCTACAACAAAAACTCACCCATCTAAAACAAGAGAAAAAAGCCCTGATGCAGCAGCTGTTAACTGGTAAACGACGAGTCAAACTGTGAAGAGCAACCCCACCCCAACCCTCCCCTTATCAGGGGAGGGAGCTAAAGAAGAACCCGTAGATGCTAATACAACACCGCTCTTAACTCCTCACACTGTAAAGGGGAACAGAGTTAAAGAAAAAGCAGTTGAGGCTAATACATTAGCTCCTCCCCCTGACAAGGGGGAGGCTGGGAGGGGGTTAAATAAAACCAGGCTCCACAACCTAAAACCACAAATCAACAACCGCCGACACAACCGCAAAAACCCAACAGAACCTGAAAAACGCTTTTGGTCTTGGGTACGCGGCAAACAATTAGGCTGCAAATTTCGCCGTCAACATGGTATTGGTCACTATATTGTTGATTTTTATTGCGCTGAACATTCGCTGATTGTTGAACTGGATGGTGAAAGCCATTACACAGTAGAAGGAAAAAATTATGATACGGCGCGTAGCGCATTTCTAACCGCCAAAGGCTTTAAGGTGATACGTTTTAGCAATCTTGAGATTATGCAGAATAAACAGGGGGTGTTAATGACTTTGTTATCTTATTTAAAGAAGGCTCAAGATGAACGATAATCAATTAGCAGTACCTACTCAGCTACTTAAGGAGCTAAGAAGCCTGCTTCAACAAAGCCGTCAGGAATTACAACAAAACATTAATACCACGATGGTTCACACCTATTGGCAGGTGGGACGCTTAATTGTAGAACAAGAACAACAAGGCAATGAAAGAGCTGCATATGGCAAGCAAGTGCTAAAGCAATTATCAAACGTGTTAACGGCTGAGTTTGGTAAAGGTTTTGATAGTTCAAACTTACGCAATATGCGTAGCTTTTATCTGGTTTTCCCAAAATATGACGCAGTGCGTCACAAATTGAGCTGGACACATTATCGCTCACTAATTCGCATTGATAACGAACAAGCCCGCCTGTGGTATTTGGAAGAAGCCATAAACCAAAGCTGGTCAGCTCGTGCGTTAGAGCGTCAAATAAGTTCATTATATTATGAACGTTTGTTATCCAGCCAAGATAAAACGTCTGTTGAGCAAGAAGCAAAGGAAAAAACCTCAGAATTGGCTGTTTCGCAAAAAGACTACCTGCGAGATCCGTACATTTTCGATTTTTTAAACTTACCGCACCAATCTTTAATTGAAAGCAATGTTGAACAAGGGCTAATTGATAATCTGCAAAAGTTTTTATTGGAATTAGGCAAAGGCTTTGCATTTGTGGAACGTCAGCAACGCATCAGCACAGAAGATCAGGATTTCTATATCGACTTGGTGTTTTACAATTTCAAACTGAAATGTTTTCTTTTGATTGACCTAAAAATAGGCAAACTCAATCATCAGGATGTAGGCCAGATGGATACTTATGTGCGCATGTATGATCAACTGAAAAAAGAGTCTGATGATAATCCCACTATAGGCTTGATTCTGTGTAGTGAGAAAAGCGAAGCCGTGGCGAAGTATTCGGTATTGGCCGATGGTAAACAACTGTTTGCTTCTAAATATTTACCGTACCTACCTACCGAAGAAGAGTTGCGTATAGAACTGGAGCGTGAACGACAATTATTGTTAGGGAATGAATAATATGACAATAGGCATAGAATCATGCACATTTGAATTCCGCGATGAATTCCAGCGGAAAAGCATTGCGGAAAAGGCAATATCACTGCTTACTTCGGATATTGATGTATCACCTATGGTTATTGATGGTAGCTGGGGAACAGGTAAAACAGAATTTTGCCATAAGCTCATTAATCTAATGAAAAAGGAATCAGATAACCACCATATTATCTATATTGATGCCTTCCAAGCTGACCATGCAGATGAACCATTGTTAACGGTATTAGCCGAAGTATTAAAACTAATACCTGATGATGAACAACGTAACAGTGTAATACAAAAGATTATTCCAGCAGTGCGCTTTGGTTTAAAAACCATATTGAAAGCAGGCGTTAGTCATACTTTGAGGCAAGACAGCACGGAGGTTATTGATGACTTTGACGAAGCAGTTAAACAAGCATCTGATAAAGCAATTGATGCCTCTGTGGAAAGTTTACTTAAAGATCATATTGAAGCTGGTAAAAACCTTAAAGCACTACAAGCAACATTAGAAGAGATAGCCTCTGACAAGTCTATTATATTATTTATAGATGAACTTGATCGCTGCCGACCTAACTTTGCTGTAGACATGCTGGAAACTATTAAACACACCTTTAATATACCAAAAGTTCAGTTTGTTTTAATTACCAATACTACCCAACTTAAAGCTGCAATTAATCATATCTATGGTGAGACTATTGATGCTCAGCGTTATCTTGATAAATTCTTAAAATTTTCTTTTAAGTTGCCTCATAAATTTAAAGAAAATGGACATGAGAAAGTACAGGCTTCAGTTGCACATTATCGAGCTTTAATAAAACAAAGTTCTTTTCTCCAAACAGCTGAACTAGAACAAAGAGCTCCATTTGATTTGGTCAAATATATTATTGAGATAAACCAGCTCTCATTACGTGAAATAGAAACTTTAGTCAGGCATATAGAAATTTATCAACAACTAACTAATAAAAATGGACTAGAAAATATTATATGGGGATATATGCTATTAAATTTATTTGGCATCATTCTCTCGTGTATCAAACCAGAACTAGCAAATTCAGTAGTCATTGGTCGAGCTGATGCAAAAGACATTGGTAGCTTTCTTGGAGATGACAAAATAATGGATTTTGGTGAGAATAGATTTAATCCAGAAGTTTACCAAGTACTTCTTACTATGCTTGGTCAGGAATGTTATTGGAATTCTGATCTTTTCACTCCAGAACTTGAAAAAACTCAACAAGATTGGAAAAATCGAATAGAAAATTATTTCGACCATTGCGAACCACCAAAAAAATTAGAAGTAGTTGTTGAAGCCATAGAAGTTTTAACACTTTATCACTAATGCATTCTTTGTTTAAAGGAAGTTTTTATGACACAAGTATTACCTAATTTCAAAGAAGAATTTAGTGCAAAAATACCAGATTTAACCTTACTAACTAACTTGGGTTATCAGTTTATCTCGCCTGAGCAATGCGCCTCCATGCGTGGCAATACAGAGCTCCAACAGCAAAGACAAGTCATATTAGTTTCGGTAATGCGTGATTTCCTTGTCAAACAGATTTTTCCTTTTGCAGGTAAACAGCATTCTTTATCAATTGCCTCCATTGATAAAATCATTCATGAACTAAGCCCTGCGATAAATGAGGGCTTGCTAGGGGCAAATGAAAAGCTCTATAACGCGATGATGTACGGTATTAGCGTTACTGAGTTTATTGATGGTAAAAAAGCAACCCCCACCATACAGCTGATTAATTGGCAGAACATTAACAATAATAGCTTTCATTTTACGGAAGAGATGATTATTGAAAACAGTCAAGCAACGGGTAACCGTATTCCTGATATTGTTTGTTTTGTGAATGGCTTACCTTTAGTTGTGATTGAAGCTAAACGACCAGATTCTTCTATAGAGGGTAAATCAACTTTACTATCAGGAGTTTCGCAACAACTTCGCAACCAAGGGCAAACAGAGATCCCGCATTTATTTGCTTATAGTCAGTTGCTACTTTCGATTAATGGTCATGATGGTTTATATGCCACCTGTGGTACATCTGAAAAATTTTGGGCCAATTGGAAAGAAGAGTTAATTCCTGAAGCGGAATATGTACGTTTAAAAAACCAACCGTTAACTAAAGAACAGCTCGCTGGTATTTTTGATCATCGCCCTGCTGATGCGAAACAAGACTATTTATCTATGATTGCTGCGGGGGTTCTTAGTGTCACTAATCAAGACCGTTTATTGGTTAGCTTACTGCGTCCTGATCGGTTATTAGAGTTAACGCGTCTATTTACTTTATTTGACAAAAAGTCTGGCAAAATCGTGGCTCGATATCAGCAATTTTTTGGTATTAAAGCACTGATAGAACGTGTCACTGGCTTTGATGATAATGGTGTGCGTAATGGCGGTGTTATTTGGCATACTACGGGCAGTGGTAAGTCTTTCACCATGGTGTTTTTATCTAAAGCACTTATTTGGCTGGAAGCATTAACAAAATGTCGCATTATTATTGTGACAGATCGTATTGATTTAGAAGACCAGCTAAGCCGTACTTTTGCTTCAGGTGGCGTGTTAACTAAGCGTGATAAACAAGAAGCCATGGCTACATCAGGTACTCGTTTAGCTGAGCAAATTGGAAAAGGCAATGAGCGGGTTATTTTCTCTATCATTAATAAATTTGGTTCTGCAATTAAGCATAAGAGCTGTTTTAACGATAGTCCTAATATCTTAGTGCTGGTTGGTGAAGGACATCGAAGCCAAAATGGAGAGAATAATATTAGGATGCAGCAGATGTTACCTAAAGCGGCTTTTATTGCTTTTACAGGTACGCCGTTACTGAAAGATGATAAAACGGAAAATAAGTTTGGCAGCATCATCCATTCCTACACCATGCAACAAGCGGTTGAAGATAAAACCGTTACACCTCTTTTATATGAAGAGCGCATTCCTGATCTAAACGTTAATGATAAAGCTATTGATACTTGGTTTGAGCGAATGACAGATCAACTAACTGAGCAACAAAAAACTGATTTAAAAAAGAATTTCTCACAAAAAGGTCAGATATATCAAACTGAAGGTCGTATTGAGTTGATTGCTCATGATATCTCAGATCACTTTCAAAACTTTAAGCAGCAAAAATTAAGAGGCCAATTAGCCTGTGACTCTAAAGCATCTGCCATTCGTTATAAATTAGCCTTAGATTCCATTGATAAAGTCACTTCGGTAGTAGCCATGTCTGCGCCTGATACCCGTGAGGGGCATGAAGTCGTCGATCAAGAGAGTAAAGACATTGTTCAAAAGTGGTGGAAAGAAAACATCGACAGCATGGATGAGAAAAAGTATACACAAGGTATTATTGATGATTTTAGCCGTGATGATGGCCCTGATATTATGATTGTGGTGGATAAACTGCTAACTGGCTTTGATGAGCCTAAAAACACGGTGTTATACATTGATAAACCGCTTAAGGGGCATAATTTGATTCAAGCGATTGCACGGGTAAACCGTTTGCATAAGAAAAAACAATTTGGTTATTTGATTGATTATAGAGGTATCTTAAAAGAGCTGGATACAACGATTGAAAAGTATCAAGACTTGGCTGAACGTACTCAAGGCGGCTTTGATGTTGATGACATTAAAGGTTTATATACCAGTATGGAAACTGAATATAAAAAACTACCAAGGCTTTACGATTCACTTTGGTCTAGTTTTTCTGGGGTTAAAAACAAACAAGACCCAGAAGCAATGCGCCAAGTATTAAGTCCTAAGATTCAGGAGATACAAGGGCAATGGGTAGATACAAACTTAAAAAAACGTGATGAGTTTTATGCCGCATTAACAGACTTCGCAAACTGCATGAAAGTGGCATTGCAATCAGCTAGTTATTTTGATGATAAAAGTTTTGAAAAAAAACGGCCGCATTATAAAGAAACATTAAAAATGTTTGTTAATTTACGCAAACAAGTTCGTGAAGATGCTAATGAAACCATTAACTATGATGAATATGAGGAGGATATTCGTCAGTTACTTGATAAACACATAGGTGGTGTAGAAATAAAAGAAGCCGAGGGTGCTTATTTAGTTGGTAACCTTGGAAAACATGTTAACCCTGATGATTTAACCGATGATGAAGCTCGTAATCAGACAGATAAGATTACTGGCCGTATTACCAAAATGATTAAGCAAGATTTGGCTGATGACCCTTATGCACAAGAGTATTTCTCGCATTTATTAAAGAAAGCCATTGCCGATACTAAAGCTATGTTTGATGCGCCCGTAAAGCAATATATCTTATTTGCTAATTTTGAAGAAGATGTAAAATCTCGAACGGTTGAAGGTATTCCAGATGTCTTTACTGATAATAAACATGCACAGGCTTACTTTGGTTTATTTAAACATTTATTTGACTCTGAATTACTTAGTGCTGCTGAATTGGATGATGGCAAACTTACTCAATACGCCTTTGACATAGATAATATTGTTAAAACTGCGGTTGCAGAATTTTCAATCAATCCATCTGAAATCGAAAATACTATTAGTATGAAGTTACTACCTATGTTATTTGGTGATTTAGGCATTGAAAATGCCCAGCGTTTTATTCAAGAGGTGTTGCAAATTACTCGATTAGGTATTGCACGGGCATGAGTAAACTATCCGCCAGAAAGCCTGAGAAAGGGCTATTTCTATATGGTGATGAAGTGATTCATTACCATGTTGTGCGTCAATCTGTTCTTAATCAATCAACTAAGAGCCGTAAGGTATCCATTAAGGTACATCCTGACCAACGTGTTGTGGCAATAGCACCAGATGATGCAACGGTTGAGGTTATTCAACAAGCTGTACTTAAAAAATCCCGTTGGGTATGGCAACACAATTCTACCTTGGTCGCAGGTACTCTTTAAAGGTATTGCATGATGTTAATGCAAGCACTAGCGTTAAGTTGCTTCGGGGGAAATTAGCAATAGTACTTCGTCAACATAATGATGAGAAAAATATTCAAGTGGTTAAGGCTTTAGTCATTCAGTGGTATCAGTACCGCGCAAAGATTATTTTTCAAGAAAGATTAAATATCATGTTACCTAAAACCACATGGGTAACAGGTCGCCCTTCGTTACGTATTTGAGCGATGAAAAAGCAATGGGGCAGCTGTTCAGCAAAAGGTGATTTAATTCTTAACCCACATTTAGTGAAAGCGACTAAAGAATGTATTGACTATGTTATTTTGCATGAGCTTTGCCACATTGAAGAGCATAACCACAGTGATAAGTTTTGGCGATTATTGAATCAGGTTATGCCAAATTGGAAAGAGGTAAAATCCAAGCTTGATGGTATGGCTGAGTTGTATCTGAACAATTAATGATTCGACTTTAGCCAAGTTATTTTCTAAGTAGTTTAATGTCAGGTATAACGTGGTGAAACTATAACTATACCTGTTCCCATACTTAAAGTTTTACGGTTACCGTCAAAACGGAAATCAAACCGCCACCACTTACCGCTATTTTTGTTGATAAGTAAGTATAAACCTTTTCCATCAATCAGCTTGTATGGCTTATCAAGCTTGGGCTTGGCGTTCTTGCAAGTGGTATCAGATAACGGCATTGACGGTAACTCCTTTTTAGCTTGGTTAGTTACCGTCATTTATTCAGGATGTCAACGGTTTTTATCGGACTTGCTCGGTTCTACAAATCAACCTAACGATTGATTTTACTGGTCTTTACGGAGTTTATCGGACTTTCTCATATAAGAAAATGGCGGAGAGCAAGGGATTCGAACCCTTGATACGTTGCCGTATACACACTTTCCAGGCGTGCGCCTTCGGCCACTCGGCCAGCTCTCCTCATTTATTTAGCTGTTTAACGAGCGTCAAACAGCCGAATATTGTAATGTAATTTGTACTTTATTACAATTTTTTAATCTTGCAGAGCTTCCAACTCATCCCAGCGTTGATAAGATTTTTCTAGTTTCCTTTCAATTTCTTTTAACTGATCTAAAACTTTTTGAGTGCTTGTTTTATCTTGCTTATAAAAATCAGCCTCTCCCATCTTTTCTGTTAGCTCTGCTTGCTCCTCTTCTAACTTATCAATATCAACGGGTAACTGTTCTAATTCTTGCTTCTCTTTAAAGCTAAGTTTTTTTTTCGCCGCTACCTTAAGTTTAACTTCTTTTTCTGACTGAGTTATTTTTTTTACTGTATCTTCCAGTTGTTTTTTTCGCTGCTCTGCTAATTCAAACCATTCCGCATACCCACCTAGGTATTCATTTACTACACCTTCGCCTTCAAAGACAAAAACACTCGTTACCACATTATCTAAGAATGCTCTATCATGACTTACGATTAATAATGTCCCTTGATAATCAACTAGCTTTTCTTCTAGCATTTCTAAGGTTTCTAAATCTAAATCATTAGTAGGCTCATCCATAATAATTAAATTTGCTGCCTTAGTGAACAAACGTGCTAATAATAAGCGGTTTTTTTCCCCTCCTGACAGGCTTTTTACTGGCGACCTTGCTCTTGCTGGAGCAAATAAAAAGTCAGCTAGATAAGACATGACATGCCTTTTTACCCCAGCGACTTCAATAAAGTCATTACCGTTAGCCACGGTATCTGCAACGGTTACTTCTGGATCTAATTGTTCTCTTAGCTGATCAAAATAAGCTAATTGAATCTTAGTACCCTGCTCTACTTCACCCGTTGTGGGTTCAATTTCTTTTAAAATTAATTTTAATAATGTTGATTTTCCTGCTCCGTTAGGCCCGAGTAAACCAATTTTATCGCCACGTTGAATAGACGTAGAAAAATTTTTTATAATCTGTTTATTTCCATAAGCAAAACTGACATCTGTTGCTTCTATCACTTTTTTACCTGAAGCATCTCCCTTATTTAGGTTAAGTTTTGTTGTTCCTTGTACATTTCGTCTTTCTGACCGTTCAGCACGTAATTTTTTTAGTGATCTAACCCTGCCTTCATTACGGGTTCTCCTGGCTTTAATACCTTGTCTAACCCAAACCTCTTCTTTAGCTAATTTTTTATCGAATTCAGCATTTTGATTAGCTTCATCTTCTAATGCTGCAGCTTTACGACGTAAATAATCTTGATAGTTACCAGGCCAGGAAAC
Source organism: Gammaproteobacteria bacterium (assembly GCA_024277935.1). Lineage (GTDB taxonomy): Bacteria > Pseudomonadota > Gammaproteobacteria > Methylococcales > Methylomonadaceae > QPIN01. The sequence continues at coordinate 8,484 of JAJRUF010000097.1, read as the reverse complement.
TAGATTTCCTCTGTCCAAATCAACAATTCGGGTTGCCAGGTTTTGTAAAAAGGCTCGATCATGGGTGACAAATAAAACAGCCCCTTGAAATGCGAGCACTTGCTCTTCTAACCAGGCAATACTTTCAAAGTCTAAATGGTTAGTTGGCTCGTCCAGTAATAAAACTTCAGGTTCTATGACTAAGGCTTGTGCCAAAGCAACGCGTCTCTTCCAACCACCAGATAAGCTTTTAATCTTTAATTCTGCAGGCAAACTTAATTTTGACAAGGTTGATTCCACTCTTTGTTGAAAGTGCCAACCGTTATGTGCTTCTAATTTATGCTGCAAGTCTCCTAACTGCTTAAGCGATGCTTCACCTCCATCCATAGTCTCTAATAGGTGATGGTACTGCGAAATCCAAGCACCTAACTCACCTAAACCACTGGCGACTGCATCATAAATAGTATCTTCGTCTTTTAAGTTGGGTGATTGTTCTAGCCAGGCTAATTTTAATTGGGGTTCACGCCATACCTCACCATTATCAGCTTGCACATTGCCTGCTATAATCTTCATCAGTGTGGACTTACCTTCACCATTCCTACCTAACAAACCAACTCTTTCTCCAGGGTCTAATTGAAAAGCTGCATTTTTTAATAAAGCGTGTGTGCCATAGGCAATAGATACATTATTTAAGCTAATTAATGGCATTTGTTTTGTAAAAACCTTCTTAGTAAGTCCAGAGCACGTAATGCCGCCTGGTTTTGTTTTCGTTTGACAGGGCCCGCCAGGATATGACTATTTTGAAAAATCCCTTCAGGTGTTAACAATACATTATATATAACTATGCTTTGTTTTTTATTTAGAAATTGTGTTTTATTGCCTTGATACAACTGTACTAGCACTAAATCAGTTTTATTTTTATGTTTTAGCTTATGGGCAATATCTGCAGCAATTTTTATATAATCAGTATTCTCAGCTTGTTCAAACGGTTGATAACTGGCATGAGTTAGCCAGTCATACCCTATACATTTTGCTGATATTAAGCCTTGTGTAGCTGTTTCTTGCACAGCTAAGGTGAATTTTTTTTCAGTCATTAACTGATCAATTAACTGAATAAAACTGACTGCGGGTTTAGCCGGTTTATCACATGTAAATACTGCATCGCCTATTAAATCAATTAATTGACTAACACAAGCTGTATTTTCTGCATTGGCTGGAAATAACAATTTAGTTTGTACTTCTTCTGCTGTTGCCCTAAAGCTGAGTTGCACATTTTCAGGTAAAGCAAAGTCATTGATTTTCTGTTGTAAATCAGATTCACCCATACCTATTGATTTTATGACAAATAATTGCTCTGCTTGCAATACAAAACGTTGTTGCAACTGCTTGCTTATATGCTGCCTAAACATATTACGCATTTCAGTCGGAACACCCGGTAAAAATACAAACCAACACCGGTTTTGTAAAACAGCAAAACCTGGTGCGGTACCCCAGGCATTATTAATCCGAACACTTCCCTCTGGAAAAAAGGCTTGTTTGCGGTTAATATCAGCCATTTTTTTCTGCCTGTTGAAAAAATAACTTTCTATTTGTGTCAGGGCAATTGAATCTAACAGCAAAGGCCTCTTAAATGCATTAGCAACAGCTTCTGCTGTTAAATCATCAAGGGTTGGACCTAGACCGCCCGTACAAATACAAATATCAGCACGCCGAGAAATTTCTTTTAATAGTTCTTCTAAGTCAGGCAGCTTATCCCCTACGGCTGTATGCCTTGCAATATTAAACCCCATATTCACGAGTTGCTCTGATAACCAAGCGGCATTGGTATCAGCAACTTGCCCGGTGATCACTTCTTCGCCTTGGGAGAATATTTCTGCTCTGGGGTTGCTCATAATAACTGCTGATACAAATACTAGGTGAATTGAGCATTTTACCATTCGTTTATCATTTGTTCTGTTAAAATATTAGGTTAAATTTTGTTTAAACCCTCTATTTGGATAATGACTTTATGACTGAATCATTTATTTCTAAAAAACCTATTCCTGTCCGTGAACGATTAATTATGGCCTTGGATGTCCCTAGTATTCCAGAAGCCCAAGCCTTGGTTGAGGAGCTAGGTGACTCGGTTATTTTTTATAAAGTCGGTATGGAATTATTTATGTCGGGGGATTATTTTGGATTTATTGAATGGTTAAAAGCACAGAACAAAAAAGTTTTTGTTGATTTAAAATTTTTTGATATTTCTGCCACTGTAGGCCGTGCCATTAAAGCTTTAAGTAGCAAAGGCGTTGATCTTGCAACTATTCATGGCAATGATGCCATTATGGAAGCGGCCGCTGCCAATAAAGGCGATTTAAAAGTCTTAGCTGTTACTGCATTAACTAGCCTTGACCGTGGTGATTTAGATGACTTGGGATTTAAGTGTGATATTCGTGATTTAGTGCTTTCACGCGCCAAACGAGCTTTAGAAATAGGTTGCGATGGTATTGTTTCTTCTGGGCTTGAAGTCGCTATGTTACGCAAAGAACTGGATCACCGTTTATTAGTCATTACTCCTGGAATACGCCCTGTTGATAATCGTGTTGATGATGACCAAAAACGGGTTGTTAGTGTAGAACAAGCTTTTCAAAATGGAGCTGACTATATTGTCGTGGGCCGCCCTATTCGTGATGCTGAAAATCGTCAAGCAATGGCAGAGAAAATTCAAGGGCAGGTTTTATCGCAGTTTCAATCAAATTCATAAGAAAGTAATTAGTTAATGAGGGCCTCTATAGCACTTAGAGACAAGGCATACCTTGTCTCTACAGGAGGTGACAATTTATTTTTGTCATTGCTTAAGAAATCCGCTGGCATTAACAGGTACTGTATCTGGTACAATCACCTCTCCTAGTTCAGTCATGGCTTTCTTATAAACCTTACGCTTAAAGTAAATAACATCTTTTAACGGATACCAATAGTCTACCCATTTCCAGCCATCAAATTCTTGTTTATCTCCACAGTCAAAGCGGACTTCAGACTCCTCACCTAACAAACGCAAAATATACCAAATCTGTTTTTGTCCTACACATAAGGGCAATGATTTTTTTCTAATATATTTTTCGGGCAACTTATACCGCAACCAGTAACGTGTACGACCTAGTAGCTGCACATGCTCATTCCTTAGCCCTGTTTCTTCCCACAACTCTCGATACATTGCATCTTCGGGGTCTTCGTTACAGTCGACTCCCCCTTGTGGAAATTGCCATGAATTCATTCCTTTGCGTTTAGCCCAAAATACGCGTCCATCATCATTGCAAAGGATAATCCCGACATTTGGTCGGTACCCTTTTGAGTCTATCATTAAAAAACCTGTTATTAGCCTTCCTATTCCTTTAATTTACATTCAAATTTTCAGCTATCATCAGTCAAATTTTTAAAATGCTATAACAATATTGTCTAAAGCAAACATGCCATTTACTTTATAAACAAGCAGATTAAAGTTGTTATTATCGATTTATAATATTTATAGCTAGCTGTACGAATGGTAAAATTAAAAAACAAGTCAGTATTAAAATTAATAGAACCATTGTTCCACAAAACCCCTACTGACGCTATAGTCCTTTTCTTTTATTTTATTTTTTCTAGTAGGTTTTAAACGTGAGTTTAGCAATTTTTGATTTAGATAATACCCTTATTTCAAACGATAGTGATTATTTATGGGGACAGTTTCTGGTTGACCAGGGAATTGTAGATAAACAACAATATGAAGCAGCAAATATTAAATTTTATGATGACTATAAACAAGGAAAACTAGATATTGTCGAATTTTTACACTTTTCTTTAGCGCCTCTGGCAGAGAATAATCCTGAACAGCTTTATAAATGGCGAACTCAATTTATAGAAGAAATCATTAAGCCTATTCAATTAAAGCCTGCTATAAGATTAGTTAATAAGCATCGTTTTAAAGGTGATACCGTTATGATTATTACTGCAACTAATCGTTTTGTAACGGAGCCTATTGCCAAGTTATTTGGTATAGATATTTTACTGGCCACTACACCTGAGTTTGTTGCCGGACGTTATACAGGAAACTTCGAGGGGACACCTTGTTTTCAACAAGGAAAAGTGACTTTACTTAATGAATGGTTAGAAAAGTCTGGGGAAACAATGGAAAACAGTTTTTTTTATAGTGACTCATATAACGACTTACCCTTATTAAAGCTTGTTAGCAATCCTTTTGCCGTTGACCCAGATGACACTCTACGGCAATATGCTTCTGAGGCCAACTGGCCGTGCATAAGCCTTAGAGGCTAACAAAGTTTAGCTACCTGCATTAAATGTAGAAATGATGCAGGTAGTATCTAGTCTTCAGCTATATCATCCACTGGCACCAATTGTAAATTGGCTCGCATTTCATTAGCGTATCTAAAACCAATGGCTGGAATTATTTTTCTATTAACCGTTGTCAAGTGCATAGCAGCCATCATTGTTGCTTTTTGAAAATCTGCTATCTTTTTAGTTAAAATAGACAATAAGTATAGTGCATTTTCTTCACTTAAGTCTTGTTTTTCTATCATTTCCTGAGCTTTTTTAGTCACTTTAAGAAAGGCTATAATTCTTTTCTTACGACTTAAAACACCAATGGAAGGTATGCTATTTTTTAATGTTTCATAAGCTGCCAAGGATTTGTCTGCTTCATCCATTTATTTATTCCTCAAATATATTTTTACTGCATTCTTTGCTTAAATGCTTCATAGATCATAATGCCTGCGGCTACTGATACATTTAAACTTTCTACTTTCCCAACCATTGGTATTTTAACCAAAAAATCACATTGCTCCTGAGTTAAACGCCTCATGCCTGTTCCTTCCGTCCCCATCACTATTGCTAGAGGCATATTTAAGTCAGTGTTAAAAATTGATTGCTCTGTCTCACCTATAGATCCCACAATCCAGATATTTTGCTCTTTTAGCCAGCGTAAGGTTCTGGCTAGGTTTGTGACTTGATAAACAGGGACTGTTTCAGCAGCACCACTTGACACCTTACACACGGTAGGCGTAATGCTGGCCGAATTATCTTTAGTAATAATAATGCCATGAACACCGGCAGCATCGGCAGACCTTAAACAGGCACCTAAATTATGAGGGTCTTGAACTTGATCGAGGACCAAAAAGAAAGGCATATCATGCATTGTACCTACAATATGCTTAAGTTCTTCTTCTGAATGAACACTAGGTAATTCAATCTCAGCCACTATACCTTGATGATTTTTGCCATCTGTTAATTTATCGAGTCGCTTTCTATCCAGTTTTTCTATATTAAGACTTAAACTTTGTAATTGCCTTAATAAAGGAAGTAAACGCTTATCTTGTCGCTGACTATCCACCCAGATATGCTTTATTTTGTCTGCCGAAAAGTCATACGCAGCTTGTACCGCATGGATTCCAAATATTTTTGTAACATTCATATTTAGCTATCTTTCCTTTTTGCTGGTCTCTTGGCTTTGCTTGGTTTCTTTTTAGTATTTGATTGGTTTTCTTTTTTGCTTGTTGGCTTTGCTTTATGCTTGGGCTTACTAAATTTAGATTTAGCTTTTTTCTTGTCCGTAGGCTTACCTTTTTTTGTTGATTTTTTTGTTTTAGTTGACTTAGGAAGTCCACTAAGCAAATCAAAGTCAATTTTCTTTTCATCTAAATCAACTCTAGCAACTGTTACTTTGACTTTATCCCCTAAACGGAATTTAATACCCGTTCTTTCCCCTTTTAATTGATGCGTTTTAGCATCAAAATGAAAAAAGTCTTGTGGTAAGTTGGTGATATGCACCAAACCTTCCACATATACTTTGTCTAGTTCTACAAAAAAACCAAAACCGGTGACAGCAGTAATAATGCCTTGGAAACTTTCACCGACTTTATCCAACATATATTCACATTTAAGCCAGTTAACCACATCTCGTGTGGCTTCATCTGCACGGCGCTCGTTACTTGAACAATGCTCACCAAGCACTACCATATCAGGTATACCATAAAAGAAACTTTCGGCAGGCTTACCTAATAAGCAATGTTTAATCGCACGATGTACCAGTAAATCAGGGTAACGTCTAATGGGCGAAGTAAAATGCGCGTAGGCATCTAATGCCAAGCCAAAATGCCCTTTAATTTCTGGACTATAAACCGCTTGAGACATTGAGCGTAACAATACGGTTTGAATAAGGTGAGCGTCTGCCCTGCCTTGTACAGAATTAAGTAAATGCATATAGTCTAAAGGTGTGGGTTTATCCCCTCCGCCTAAAACCAAGCCCAATTCATTTAAAAAACTTTTAAGGTTTAATAATTTTTCTGTCCCAGGCCCTTCATGCACTCGCAATAGGTGGGGCATTTTTTTACGAATTAAAAAACGTGCAGCAGCCATATTGGCTGTAATCATAAATTCTTCAATTAACTTATGCGCATCATTACGTTGAGTAGGAATAATTTTCTCAATTTTCCTATCTTCACCAAAAATAATTTGGGTATCTTGGGTATCAAAATCCATTGCTCCACGCACTTCGCGTTGTTTACGCATTACTTTATATAAATTATAAAGTTCTTCTAACTGAGGGACTAAACTGGCATATTTTTTTGTTAATGTTTTATTACCATCAACCAGAATTTTTGCAACATTGGTATAAGTTAAACGCGCATGAGACCTCATTACAGCATTAAAAAACCCTGAACGAACCACCTTGCCTTCTAAATTTATATACAATTCACAAACCATACATAAACGGTCGACTTCAGGATTAAGTGAGCATAAGCCATTCGACAGAACCTCAGGAAGCATTGGGATCACTTGCTCAGGAAAATAAACGGAAGTACTTCTATTTTTAGCCTCAGCATCTAATGCTGTATTAACTTGTACATAGTGAGAAACATCTGCAATAGCAACTAAAAGTTTCCACCCTTTTGCCGTTTTTTTACAATACACCGCATCATCAAAATCTCTGGCATCCTCACCATCAATCGTCACTAATGGCAGGTTTCTAATATCTTTTCGGCCTTCTTTTGCATCCTCAGGTACTTCTTTAGTAAAGCACTTAGTTTCCTTAAGGAGTTCAGTGGGCCACTGAAAAGGTAGGTCATGCGAACGTAAAGCCATATCTATTTCCATTCCAGGAGCCAGATGCTTACCTAATACTTCTACAATTCGCCCTATTGGCTGACGATGGTTACTTGGAAATTGGATGATTTCTGCAACTACAATTTCACCTTTTTTTGCTTTACCTAATTCGTCCTTGGGTATTGAAATATCCTGAGTAATCTTGTTATTGTCTGGTGCAACAAAACTTAAGCCTCTTTCCTGAATTAAACGTCCCACCACTTGTTGGGTATTACGTTCTAAAATTTCGACAACAGCTCCTTCTCTACGCCCTTTACGGTCCAAACCTGCAACACGAACAACGGCACGATCATTATGCATCAAGGAACGCATTTCCCTAGGCGATAAAAACAAATCAGCTGAACCATCATCAGGCTTAACAAAGCCAAAACCATCTGCATGACCTAATACCCGACCTGCTATTAAATCTTCACTATTTACTAGGCAATATTTTTGTCTGCGATTAAAAATTAATTGGCCATCACGTTCCATTGCTCGCAGTCGCCGACGTAATGCCTCCAAATTATCTGCTGATTCCAGATTAAATTTCTTAGCTATTTGTTGTCGTCGTAAAGGTTCACCTGCCTCTTCAATCAATTGCAGTATCAGTTCACGACTGGGAATAGGGTTCTCATATTTCTCAGCTTCTCGCTGAGCATAGGGATCTATTATTGGAGTATTGGTATTTTTTTGATCGGAATCCGAGTCCATTATGTTCTTTATAATATTTTGAATGAGGAGTAGTGAAAAATCTGATTGTTTATGCCAGCACTCTAACAGTTTTAATTCGATGACTAGGTACTGGTCAGCTATTTAATACAAGAAGACTTTAAAAGCCTAAACAGTATTGAAGTCATACTAGCTTTATAAGCCATATCATCATAGCTTATAAAAATTTATTTTAATATGCTTTAAATTTTTTGAGTTTTAATCTAAAAGTAATTATTGATACAGAATAAGGCATCTTTCAGTTTCCAGTTTACGCTTTTGTATTGATATTTCTGTAAGATGTGCCGATGTTTGGAGGCGCATCAAACGAAGTTTAGCTGATGCGCTTCGTTCCTCAGCACATCCTACAATGATGTGCTTATTTTCTCACACTAAAAAGTGTAAGTTACTTTATTAATTGAATTGTCCACTTTTTGCTTTTAAATATAATGGGTTTAAAAATAACCCCTGAGAGCACAGAGCTTTAACAAGCAAAAACCCCGTGAACTCTGTGGTGAAAACATGAGTTCTTTGATGCTCTCTTACTTAGCAGTATTTACTATTTAAGCGTCCAAAAAGAAGAAAGCACCTGAATAGACGAAAGAAACTCTTTATAGTTAACTGGTTTTAAAATATACCCAGAAATACCTTGATCAAAACTATTATCAACATCTTGTTGTT